>DASUFX010000207.1:0-8540 GCA_036274355.1 Kofleriaceae bacterium
GAACATATCCTGCAGAATCTTTGTGTCTTGCTCGCTCACGACGGGGCTCCTTGTAGTGTGCCCCGCCCGTAGAGCAGCCGCTATGCCATTCACAAACGCGCAGAATCGATGTGCGCGCTGTCCGAGAGCATCCGGCGCGCGGACGCGTCCGACGGCGCACGGACAGCGGAATCGACGTGACACGTTGCGAGCGCGGACCAATCGCCGCCGGGCCGCTGGTGGTGGGCTCGACGGCGCGACGCTGGCAGGCTAGCGGCGTTTCTTTTTGTTCTTCTTGCTCGAGCCGCCGCCCTGCGGGCGTGGACGATTGCCGCCGGGCTTGGTCGTCGTCGGCTTGCCCGGCGCCGGCCTTTCGTCTTCCTCGTCGTCGTCGCCCTCGCCGCCCGCGGCTTCGGCTTCCTTTGCGAGCTCTTCGTCCTCGTCGTCGTCCTCGGACTTCTCGGCTTCCTTCGCGGTGGCCTTCGGCGCCGACTTCTTGTCATCGTCGTCTTTCGTCTTCTTCTCGGCGTCGTCCTCTTTGAGGATGAGCTTCAAGCGGCGCTGCACTTCACCCGACGTCGGGCCGACGGTCTCGGCCGGCTTGCCGTTCTTCGCGAGCTTCATGACGAGCGCGACCGATGCACCGAACGCGAGGATCGAGACCCACTGCGCGAACGTCAGCCCGAGGTAGCGCGGATCGGCTTCGGGGTTGAAGCGCAAAAAGTCGAGCAGGAAGCGCACCGGCGCATAGAACAGGCCGGTCAGCGCGGTGATCATGCCGGCGTTCGGCCGCTTCGTGCTGCGGAACGCGTACCAGAGCATGAAGATGTTCACCGGCACGAGGTAGAGGAACTCGAGCAGGCCGAGGTTCCACGCGCGGATCGTCGGGCCCGTGATCGCGGTGTAGTGCTCGCCGAGCCCACCGACGTGGCGCGGATAGTCGACTGCGAGCGCCGCGTACCACTGGCTCGGATCGACGGCGGCTCCGATGTGATCGCTGACGACGGTGCAGCCGATGCGGCCGATCGAGAACGCGACGAGAAGGCCGAGCACCGTCACGTCGGCGAGGAGCCGCATGTCGAGCCGCTTCCACCACACGTAGATCCACCAGCCGATCGCGCCGCCGAGGAATCCGCCGTACGACGAGATGCCCTTCCAGATCTGGAGGAGCAGGATCGGGTTCTCCTGGAGGTCGTTCCATTGATAGAACAGCACGTCGAACACGTGTGCGCCGATAAAGCCGGCGACCGTGACCCAGCCGGTGATGCCGCGGATGTGATCGTCCGAAACGCCGTGCCACTCGGCGTAGCGGCGCAAGACTCCCGCGCCGATCAACACGCCAATCGCCACGATCACGCCGAACGCCTGGATCGGGACGCCGACGTCGAACGAGCCGAGGTGGAAGTACGGCAGCGCGGTCGCGCCCCCGAGGGCCAAAGCTAAGGCGTACATTGGGTCGGAGCCTACAACAGCCGCCGCCTCGCGCTATCATCCCGAGGTGATCTGGGGCCCCTTCCTACTCGCTTTGGCGCTCGGCCTGTTGGTGTCGGCCGGCCTGTACTTCGCGTATCTGTGGCCGCAGGTCGAGCCCGAGGAGCCGTCGGCAACGCCCGCATCGGCGGGTGACCCGAAAGAGTCCGCTCCGGAACAGGCCGCTACCGAGGACCCCGAGCCGACGCCGCCGAGCGAATCCGCATGATGTACCGCGTGCTCGTCGCGGCGACGGCGCTCGCGATCGCACAGCCGGCGAAAGGCGCGCCGAAGGGTGGCGTCGTCCAGGTCGAGCATCGCGATCCGAGCGCGCTGCCGTCGAAAGGGCCGCTCAATGCGCTCGTCACCGTCGAGGTGTTCTTCACGCCGGGCCAGAGCTCGCGCGTGCAGGCCTATCGCAACCTCGAGCGGCTGCAGGCGAGCCATCCGTCGCGGGTGCGCCTCGTCTATCGCATCGTGACGAGCGGCGGCCAGACCCGCACGCCCTACGCGGCACTCCAGGCGCACGCCGAGGGCAAATTCTTCGAGTTCATGGATGCGATCAATGCGACGCGCGACTCGCGGCTGGCCGACAAGGATCTGTTCGAGCTCGCGAAGAAGGTCGGCATGGATCCCGACCGGCTTGCGCAGGCGATCGCGCGGCCGCCTCGCGCGTATGACGACGTGCTCGAGGCCAACGAGCTGCGCCGCAAGCAGCGCATCCACGGTTCGCCGCAGCTGCCGAGCGTGCTGTTCAACGGCCGCGTGCCGACGCAACCGCTCAACGCGGGCCCCGATCTCGAGCGCGAGTACAGGCTCGCGAAGGACTACGCGCTCGAGCTACTCGATCGCGGCGCCGATCGCGGCTCGCTCTCCGAAGCGCTCGACGAGCTCGCCGAGCCCACGCAGGACATCATCGTGTCGCCCGGCGCCACCGACGAGGATCTCGGCGACGACCCCGGCGATCCCGTCCTCGCCTCGCCGCCGCTCGATCTGCGTGGCTTGCCCTCGTACGGTCCCGGAGAAGCCGCGACGACGATCGTCGTGTTGTGCTCGCCGACCAGCCAGAACTGCGTGCAACCGATGCGCGCCGCCCGCAACATCCGCGACTGGTACCCGGAGTCGGTGCGCGTCGTGTGGGCGCCGTACTTCGACCTCACTCGCGAGGACGCCGCCGAGCTGAGCCTGCTCGCCGATGGCGCGCTGTGCGCCGAGAAGATCGGCGTCACCCTCGAGGAGCGCGACGCCACGTTCGGCAATGCGGCGTCACCGGGCTGGCGCTGGGTCGAGGCGGTGCGGAGCGAAAACAAGAGCCGGCGGGTCACCCCCGACAAGATCCTCGACAAGGTCGCCGAGAAGCTGCGGGTCGACCGCCGCGCGTTCGCGACCTGTCGCGCCCAGGTCGCCGGAACATCGATCGCCTGGATCGAAGCGGCGCGCCGCGCGGGAGTCCGAGTAACCCCGAGCACCATCGTCGGTGGCCGCATCTACGGGCCCATCACCGACCACAACACGCTGCAGCTGCTCATCGAGGCCGAGCTGGCGCCGGGGATCCTCGGCGAAGCGGCGCCGACCTGGAGAGGCGATTCCGCGCGTTGACCCTGTTTTAACGGGGTGTTACCCAGAGGGTGATGGAGGTTTCCTTCGCGGCAGCGACCGATGTCGGTCGCCAGCGAAATCATAACGAGGACAACTTCCTCATCGACAAGAAGCTGCGCCTGTTCATGGTCGCCGACGGCATGGGCGGTCACGCAGCGGGCGAAGTCGCGTCGTCGATCGCGGTGCACGAGATCCGCGATGCCATCAACAACAACAAAGACCTGATCGATCGCTATCGCGTCGACCATCCCGGCGTGCAGGCGTACGAGATCCTGCAGGTACTCGAGCACGCGGTGCAAGCGGCGTGCGGCGCCGTGCATTCACGCGCGCAAGCCGAGCCCGACAAGCGCGGCATGGGCACGACAGCGACGGTGCTGCTCATCGCCGGCACCGGCGAACAGCTGCGCGGTTTCATCGCGCACGTCGGCGACAGCCGCGTGTATCTCGCGCGCCAGACGCAGTGCCACGTGCTCACCGAAGATCACTCGCTGATGAACGAGCTGGTCCGGCGCGGCAAGCTCAACCGCGAGCAGATCGAGAGCTCGCCGTACAAGCAGTACAAGAACGCGGTCACGCGCGCCGTCGGTGTCTACGGCTCCGTCGAGGTCGACACGTTCGACTTCGACATCCTGCCCGGCGATCGGTTCTTGATCTGCTCCGACGGCATGTACGCGTACGTCGACGAGGCCGAGCTACCGAAGCAACTCGCCGACGGCGACGTCAAGGAAGTGCCGAAGGCGCTCGTCGACAAAGCGAACAAGGGCGGCGGTCACGACAACATCACCGCCGTCGTGATCCGGATCAGCGAGAGCGCCGGCGCGACCGCAACGCCGCGCACCACGGAGATCGCGCTCAAGCTCGAAGTGCTCAAGGGCATGCAGATGTTCCGTTACCTCTCCTACAAGGAGCTGGTGACGGTCGCTGCCGTCGCCGAGATGAGCGAGCACAAAGCCGAGGACAAGATCTTCGAGGTCGGCGCGCCCGGCGATGCGATGTACATCGTCACCGCCGGCAGCGTGAAGCTCGTGATCGGCGACAAGATCGTCAGCGAGCTCGGCCGCGGCCAGCACTTCGGCGAGATGGCGCTCGTCGATCGCACGACGCGTTCGCTAACGGCGATCTCCGCGAGCGACGAGACCCGCCTCGTCGTCATCCACCGCAAAGAGTTTTACGACCTGATCAAACGCGAGCCCGGGAGCGCGGTGAAGATGCTGTGGGCATTCGTGCAAGTGCTCGGACAGCGGCTGCGCAAGACGAACTCAGACCTCAGCGAAGCGCTGCACGGCGACAAGCGCGGCGAAACGACCGAGCGCGATAACCAATCGCAGGAATAATCGGTCCGACCGGCTGCTGCGCGGTCGCCGTTATCCACAGCGCTTCACAGCAATTCACAGCAATTCACAGCAATTCACAGGTCCGGAGTGTCGTTCACCCGTGGTACCTGAAGCGTTGTCATGACGATGGGGCGACGAGTCGTGGAGGAATACGCACAGCTACTGGCGCGTGCGTTCAATGGCGCGATCACGGTGAACGGTCAGCGCATCGTCGCGCATCCGAGCGGCACGCTCATCGTGCGCGGCAGCGAGCCACGTCCGGTTGTCACGGCGATCAAGCCGCTCGACGCCGACAACGACTGGTCGAACGTCTAGCCCGTCATTCGGACAGGGTCAGACATTACCTGCATGCGTTCGTCGGACGAGTGCGGTCCGAGCAACGCATACAACGCATGTCTGACCCCGAATTAGTCGGCCAGGTGCTCGGGGTGCTGCACGAGCTCGATCAGCACACCTTCGGCTGATCGCGGATGGATGAAGCACACGTCGTAACCGGCGGCGCCCTTGCGGATGCCGCCCGGCGTGAAGTGCACGCCCTGCCCTTCGAGCCACTTCACGGCCTCGGCGAGGTTGTCGACCCAGAGGCCGATGTGATTGAGCCGCGGCTCGTGCACCTTTGGCTTCTTCTCGGGATCGATCGGCTGCATGAGATCGATCTCGACGCCGGCGATCTCGAGGATGTCCTCGTCGACGTTCTCGCGCTCGCTCTTGAACGAGCCGGTCTGCTCGAGGCCGAACAGATCGATCCACAGATGACGAAGTAGAGACTTGCTCGGACCGCCGATCGCGATCTGCTGGATGCCGAGCACCTTGAACGGGCGCGCTGCGCTCATCGCATCACCTCGTGTCACTTCTTCGCTGCGCGCACGTCGTCGAGCGTGCGCAGGCCGGGTCGCGGCGCGTTGACGAGGATCGCCATGTTGCCCGACGGATGCTGGTTGTCGCGCATCAGCTGGTGACACTCGGCGGTCTCGTCGAAGCGGAACACGCGACCGAGGCACGGATCGACCTTGCCGGCGGTGACGAGGTCGTTGATGCCCTTCGCCTGGACGTCGTTCGCGAAGTGCGAGCCCTGCAGCCGCTTCTGGCGCATCCAGTGATAGCGAAGGTCGAGCGTCGCGTTGTAGCCGGTCGTGCCGGCGCAGATCACGACCATGCCGCCCGTCTCGCACATGAAGCACGACGTCGGCAGCGTGGTCTCGCCCGGATGCTCGAACACGATCGTCGGGCTCTTCTTCTCGCCGAGCGCGTCCCAGAACGCCTTGCCGAACGCGCGCGCGCCCTTGAGCCACTGCGCGTACTCGATGTCGTCCGACCAGCGCGGCAGCTTGCCCCAGTGATCGAACTTGCGGCGATCGATCACGCCGACCGCGCCGAGCTTCTTGCAGAACTCGTTCTTGCTGTCGCCCGACACGACCGCGACCGGCCGCGCACCTGCGGCACGCGCGATCTGGATCGCCATCGAGCCGAGGCCACCGGCGCCGCCCCACACGAGCACGGGCTCGCCGGGCCCGACGACGTTCGGCGGCCAGCCGTGCAGCATGCGATATGCGGTAGCGCCGACGAGCATGTACGCAGCGGCGGCTTCCCACGTCAGCTGCGGCGGCTTCGGCAGGCACTGGTGATCCTGCACCTTCGTGAACTGCGCGAACGAACCCCAGTTCGATTCGTAGCCCCAGATGATCTGCGACGGCGCGAACATCGGATCTTTGCCCGACTTCACCCACGGATCATCGGGTTCCCACATGCCGCAGTGAACGACGACGTCATCGCCGACCTTGACGTTCTTGACGTCCTTGCCGACGGCCCACACCACGCCGCTCGCGTCGGAGCCGCCGATATGGAAGTCTTCCTTCTCACCCTTCTTCTGCCGGCTCTTGATGACGTCGACGGGGATGCCCATCGCGGCCCAGACGTTGTTGTAGTTGACGCCCGCGGCCATCACGTAGACGAGCACGTCACGTGGGCCGAGCTCGGGGATCGGCAGCGCTTCTTCTTTGAAGGCGTCACGCGGCTCCCCGAAACGCTCGGCGCGAATCACTTGCGCGAGCATCTTGCTCGGCAGGTGGCCCAGCTCCGGAACATCTCCGAGCTCGTAGACATCGCTGGACCTGGAAACGATCGCGGTCGACATCATCATGACGGAATCTACTCGATCCCTCTGAAAATGACGCAGTGTCCTAACGCTGATCTTCTCCATGGTTCTGCCATGGAGAGGAGCGAGCACGCCTCAGTAGAGTGAGCGCCGAGGCGGATTCGCTCAGTCGGCGTGGTCTGGTTCGATAAAGCTCCAGCGCACTTCCGGGACGCGCTGCTTCAGCTCGCGCTCGAATCCGTTGATGGCATCGACCAATTGTGTGGTCTCCAGACCCGAGCGGAACTTGAGCTTCATCGCCACGACGATCTCCCCCGGACCCTGCTGGACGGTGAGCAGGCGGAGAACTCTGTCGACGTTCGGATCGTCGACCGCGAGCTGCTCGACGGCCTTCTGCAGCTTCGGATCGGCGGATTCGCCGACGAGCAAGCTCTGGATCTCGCGCGCGAGAAAGATCGCGACACAGATGAGCACGGTACCGATCGCGAGCGAACCGATCGCATCCCACCGGCCGTCGTTCGTGTGCTTCGCGATGAGTAGCGCGCCAGTTGCGAGCAAGAGGCCGAGCACCGCCGCGCTGTTCTCGCCGAACACGACGACGAGATCGCTGTCCTTGGTCTCGCGCAGATACGTCAAGAATCGCGTCGTGCCGCGCTTCTCGTTGAGCACCTTGATGTTGCCAAGCGTCGACCAGCCTTCGAGCGCGATCGAGATCGCGAGAATGATGAGTGCGATCGTGATGTCACCGACGGGCTCGGGGTGCTCGAGCTTGTGCACGCCCTCGTAGATCGAGAACAAGCCACCGCCGGAGAACAGCAGCATCGCGACGATGAACGAGTAGAAGTACATCGCGCGCCCGTAGCCGAGCGGATGCTTCTGGTTTGCCGGCTTGCCGCTCTGCCGGATCCCGACGAGCAGCAGCAACTGGTTGCCGCAGTCGGCGAACGAGTGCAGCGTCTCGGCGAGCATCGCGCCCGAGCCGGTGATCGCGGCCGCGACACCCTTGCTCGTTGCGATGACGGCGTTGACCGCGAGCGCCTTGACGACTTCGCCCCTGGAGCCGGCCATTACTTGATCAACCTCGAGAGCGCTTTGAACTCGACATCGGCGGCGGTGCCGAGCAGGTCGAACACGACGACTTCGGTCGACGTCAGCGTCGCGCCGGAGTTTTCGATCAGCTTGCGTGCGATCTTGAAGTTCGCCTTCGTGCGGCTCGTGATCGCATCGGCCGGTACGTGCACGTCGTAGCCGCGGGCGACGAGGCCGCGCGCGCTCTGATAGACGCAGACATGCGCTTCCATGCCGGTGACGATCCACTGATCGCGGCCGAGCTTCGGTGCGAGCGCGCCGAACTCCGGCGCGTCGGCAGCCGAGAAGATCATCTTGTCGAAGCGATGCAGCGTCGGTGCGTCGCGCAGCGCATCTTCGATTGCCGGCATCGTCGCGCCGAGGCCGCGCGGATACTGCTGGCTGACGACGATCGGCATCCACA
Organism: Kofleriaceae bacterium; assembly: GCA_036274355.1. Lineage (GTDB taxonomy): Bacteria > Myxococcota_A > Polyangia > Haliangiales > Haliangiaceae > JABFXX01. The sequence goes on from DASUFX010000207.1 coordinate 7,970, forward strand.
TCCGGCGCGCCGTCTCGATCAGCACGGCGGTGTTGCGCACGGCCTGGGCGAGCACGTCCTCGGGCATCGCCGCGGCGAGCTTGTCCTGGATATCGACGACGAGCAGCGCGGCTCGCGAGCGCGACAGGCCGCTCACTTCACGACTCCGAGCGTCTCGATCGCCTCGACGAGAATCTTCATACGCTGCTGCTCGTCGGCGAGCCGCTGCCGGATCTCCGCCACGACTTCTTCGGGCGCGCGCGCCAAAAAGTCCGCATTGCCGAGCTTCTTCTCGAGCGCAGCGACTTCTTTCTCGCCCTTCCCGATCTCTTTCTTGATCCGCGTCGTCTCGGCGCTGACATCGATCAGACCGCCGAGCGGCACGAGCACCTGCACGTCAGCGCCGACGAGCGCCTTCGCGGCGCCTGGCACCGGATCGCCACCGGACGTGAGCGTCGCTGTCACCTTCGCGCGGCCCTCGATCATGTCCTTGTACTTCTCGAGCGTCGCGCGCGGGGCGTCGGAGGCCACGCGCAGCTCGATCGCGACCTTCTCGTTCGGCTTGATGTTGTAGGTCTGGCGCAGCATGCGC
>DASUFX010000208.1:0-14661 GCA_036274355.1 Kofleriaceae bacterium
CGCGGACGTGTCCGAAGAAGAGCGTAGGTATTCGAGGGGGTAGGACAGGGCGACCGAGCCGAGCGATTCGGCGACCGTATTGCCGTTGCGCTTGTGCACGGCTTTGAGCAGATAGCTGCCGTACTTCTGGATCTTGAAGTCCGCCGTGTAGCGGCCTGCCGCGGTCTGCGCCATCGGCTGCGTCGACGTGACCTTGTTGTTCGCTGGATCGACGACCTGCAGCTCGGTGTCGAGCTCGTTGACGAACTTGTCGCCGGAGTCGATCGCGTCGACGGTGATCTGCGCGCGGCCGTCGGCGACCTTCGCGTAGAGGTCGTAGCTGTCGTAGACCTTGCGGCGCATCGACGAGCGGATGACCTGCGCCCAGAACTTTGGATAGCCGCCCCAGCGGATCCAGTCGACGCTCCAGCGGTTCTTGACGTCGCTCGTCCAGGCGACGCTCGTGCCGCTGCCGTAGCGCCAGCGCGCGAGGATCGGCTCGCCGAGATCCGAGATCAGGATCGTCTCCGAGGTCGGCTTCGGCTTCGTGGTGACGTAGCCGTGGAGTGGTGGCGCGTTCTCGACGCTCGTGCCTTCGATCGCTTCGACCTTCTTCGCGACGCGAACGTGGATGAGGTCCTCGACGAGCTGGCTCTTCTGCGCCTCTTGCGTCTCCTTCATGAAGATCTTCGGCAGCGAGCCGATGTCTTCGACCATGTAGAGGCGGCCTTCGCCGGTGTCGGCGATCATCGCGAGCATATTGCGATCGGCGCCTTGCACGCCGACGGCGGACACCGTGATGCGCGACGCGCGCATGTCGCTGACGAGCTCGGCGAGGCCGTCCGTCGGCGCTTCACCGTCGGAGAGCAGAATGACGTGCTTCACCTTCGCGTTGATGCCCTGCAGGATCTCGAACGCTTCCTTGAGGCCGGGAAAGATGTTCGTGCCGCCGCCCGACTGCAGGCGCGCGATGTCGTTCGAGATGCGCATCTTGCTGCTCGCGCGCGTCGGGCGCACGTAGACCTGTGCCTCGCTGTCGAACGCGACAACCGCGATGTAGTCCTGTGGCGACAGCACCTCGGCCGTGACGCGCGCTGATTCCTTCGCAGCTTCGAGCTTGGGGCCCTGCATCGAGCCCGAGCGGTCGATCACGAGGACGAGCGCGATGTCGGGCTGCTCCTTGATCTTCTCGGAGTCGAAGCGGACGGGCATCATGTTCTCGATCGTCGTGCGCTCGTAGCCGCCCGAGCCGAACGAGTCTTCGCCGCCCGCCATGATCAGGCCGCCGCCCATGCCTTTGACGTAGGTGTCGAGCGCGGCCATCTGGCCGGCGCCCATGAGGTGAGCCGGCACGTCGCTGACGAGCACGAGGTCGTACTTCTCGAGCTCCTTCGGGTTCGACGGGATGCCCGTCGGGCCGCGCACCGAAACATCGATGTTCTCGTGCTCGAGCGCCTTCTGCAGATAACTCGCGCTGCCCGGCTCGCGCATCACGCCACCCTCGACGTACAGCACGTTCGGACGGCCGCGCACCGGCGCGGTCATCACTGCGACGTTGTTCTTCTTCTCGGTGTCCTTCGCGACGTTCGACAGGCGCACCTTGTACGTCGTCGCACCTGCGCGCTTCGCGTCGGACTTGAACTTGACGAGGTTCTTGCCCTCGCGCAGCTCGACGGTCTTCGACGGCTCGAGGCCGTTCGGGAACTCGTCCTGCTGCAGCGCCAGCGTGACGGTCTGCGGCTCGGTCGACCACAGCTCGGCGGTGACCTCGAACGGCTGGCCGACTTTGATGTCGTCGGGCAGCGTGAGGCCGGCGACGCGCACTTCGGCGGTCTTGTCGGCGTCGAACGTGCGCCACGACACCTTCACTTTGAGCTCTTTGGCGCGATACGCCTCGATCGCCATGTCGCCTTCGGTCTGATTGCCGTCGGAGATGATGACCATGCGATCGACGTACCCGTCGGGGTACATGCCGTACGCGAGCTGCATCGCGGACTGCGTATCGGTACCCGCGCCGCCATCGGCGTGACGCTTGATCGCGCTCGACAGCGGCTTGTCGTCCTCCGCCCGCGCGACCAGCGGTTTCTCCGCGAACGTGATCAGCTGCAGGCTGCCGTTGCCTTCGGCTTTCTCGAGCTCGTCGACGTACTTCTTCGCGGCATCGAGCTGCTTGTCCGAGATCGAGTCGGAGACATCGACGAGCACGATCGTCGCGACCTTGTTCGTCTCGGTAATCCATGACGGTCGCGCCGCCGCAACCGCGAGAGCCGCGATCACGAGCGAACGAAGCGTCGCCTGCACCACTTGCTGGAGGACCGAGAGGTCGGTCAGCGACAGCACGCGGAGTAGGAACAAGAATGGAACGATCGCGATCAGCAGCAGCTTGCCCGGATCGAGCAGCGTGATCGGGCGCGAGCCGATGTCGACGGGCAGCGTGGCGCGACCACCGATCCAACGGTCGACGAGCATGTAGATGCCGATCGACGCGGCGAGCGCGACGAGGATGCGCACGAACACCGCGGGGCGCGCGAGCTCGCGAACGATCCGCTTCGCCGACAGCGCCATTAGACGGTGATCCTCCGGTGATAGGTGATCCACTCGGTAACGATCAGCGCCATGGCGAGGAGAACGAAGTACCACCACAGCTTCTGGCTGCGCGTGATCTCGAACGCTTCCGGTGCTTGCAGCTTCTTACCGCCGAGCGTGAGCTCGACGGAGGGCGCGATATCGCTCTCGTCGACGGACGCGAGATTCGCAGCAAGTGCGATCTGCGCCATCGTGTGGCCGCTGGCATCCTTCGCGGCGACGTCGTAGTAGCCGACCTGCGAGCCGTAGAACGTGGCGAGGCCGTCGATCACCGGCGTGCGCGTCTCGCGGCCATCTGGGCCTTTGACGACCGCCTCGGTCGCGCCAACGACACCGTCGAGCGGGATGCGTTCGCGGCGGCCGGTCGCGTAGGTCGTCAGCAGATCCGCCGTGTCACCGGCGAACCAGTCGAGCGCGTTGACGATCAACACCGGGAACGCCACCTTCAGCGGCATGTCGGTCGCGCTGTCGCGTCCGGCTGCGGGTAGCGAGAAGCCGACCGCGAGGATCTTGCGGCGGTTCTCGCGCTTTGCCGCGATGATGGAGTCACGCACCGAGTAGGCGATCGTCGACTCGCCCTTTCTTGAGTCGACCGCGAACGTGTTGCTCTTGTCCGTATAGACGTCGGACATCGTGATCCACCGCATCGTCGGGTGGTCTTCGTCGATCTCGGTGATGCGGGGGTTCGGCAGCTCGCCGGCGACCTTGAACGGTGAGCTCGCGCCGGTCGGGTGGAAGTAGAGCAGGGACGTCGGTGGGGATGGAACAACCTCGGGCGTGAAGTCGTCGAAGATCACGACATCCATGCCGTCCGCGATCTGTGGCTTCGCGTTGTATTCGTCCGGCGTCACCTTGAGTGGATCCGCGTTGTCGTAGACGAGGAGTGCGGCCTCGAGGAACAGGTTGTCCGCGGTGACCATCAGCACCTTCTGCTTCTTGCGCGCGGGCAAGAGGGCGTACGCGATGTCGTCGAGCGCGAATGCATCGCTGCCGCCCTTCACGATCTGCTTGTCGGGACCGATCGCGGGTTTGAGCTGGGCGCGCAGCTTGTAGTCTTCGCTCGCCGGCAACTTCTCGTAGATCTGGCGCATGCGCTGGCCGGGTGCCAGCGTGATGTCGCGCGTGTCGACGGGAGTGTCGCCGTTCTGCAGCGTCAGTACGCGCTTCGCCGGCTCCGTACCGAAGTTCTGGACCTCGATGAACACCTCGTACGCGGCCTTGTTCGCGATGTAGCGGCGCACGTTGAACGCGACGATGCCGACGTTATCGCTGCGGCGGCCGACCGGGATGTAGCGCACGTCGATGCCGGACAGATCGACCGAGGCCAGGTTCTTCTCTGCGGCCGGGTTCGCCGCGCTGCCGCTACCCGCCGGCTTCTTCTCCCACGTGACGAGGCCGAGCTGCGCTTCGGGGAACGCGCCGTCGGAGATCAGCACGATCAGCGGGTTCTTGCGATCGCGTAGCGCGTCCGCGGCGGCACCGAGCGCGCGCGACAGATCGGCCGGCGTGTCGCTCGCAGTGATGCCGTCGAGCGTCAGGTTCTGTTCTTTAGACTGAGTCGAGCGGCCCACGCCATGTAGCGCCTTGTGCAGCATCGCCTTGTCGTTCGTGAACCTTGTCATCGGCGTCGACTGGCCATCGACCTTCATGATGATTGCGACGTCGCCGCCACCCATCGAATCGATCAGGTCGTCGGCCTTCTGCTTGGCAATCTCCATGCGGCTCTTCGTGCCTGCCGGATCGCCGTCGAGCGTCTTCATCGAGCCCGAGCTGTCGACGAGGATCACGACGCTGCGTGCCTTGCGATCGGCGACGCCGAGCGTCGGATCGAGAGCAGCAAACAGGATGAGCCCGAGGATCAGCAGCATCAAGAGCAGCGAAATGAGTCGCTTGAGCTGCTTCCACAGCGCGTTGGCGTCCTTCTGCTCGAGGACGCGCTTCCACAGCTGGACGAACGGCACCTCGAAGCGACGCCGCCGCATCTTGATGATGTACGCGCCGACCGCGAGCACCGCCGCGCCGAGCGCGACGTAGGCCCACATGCTGCCGGCGATCGGTCCGAGGAACCTCACCTCAAGAACCCTCCCGAGCGGAAGATCTTGAGGACGAGCTCGTCGAACGGAATCGACGTGTGCGTGCGGAAGAACGGCATCGCGTACTTCGTGCAGTACGCCTCGAGCTCCTTGCAGTACTTCTCGTGCTCTTTCTCGTAGGCCTCGAGCAGCGACTTCGACACCGTCACTTCACGGGTGTCGCCGGTCTCGCAATCGACGAGCGTGAGATCGCCGTGGAGGGCAGGCGAGGCCTCGCGCAGGTCGTAGGCCTGCAGCATGAACGGCTCGAACTTGTGATAGCGGAGCGTGTTGATGCCCTGCTCGAAGCCGACCGGATCGTAGAAGTCCGAGATCACGACCGCGAGCCCGCGACGCTTGTTCTGCGTCACGAAGTCCTTCATGCACTCGGCGAGGTTTGTCTGCCCGCCGATGTCGCACTTCCGCAAGAAGTCGAACACGCGGAAGATGCGGTTCTTGCCACGCGCAGGCGGCATGCGATCGATCAAGCGATCGGCGAACGGGATGATCGCGACGCGATCGAGGTTCGCGAGCCCGACATACGTCAGCGCGGCGCCGATCTGCATCGCGTAGTGCAGCTTCGGTAGCGGCGAACCGATCGCCATCGAGTCCGAAACGTCGATCAGGATGTAGATCGCGAGATCCTCTTCCTCCTCGAACAGTCGCAGCAGCAGCTTGTCGAGGCGGCCGTAGAGGTTCCAGTCGATGTAGCGGAAGTCGTCGCCACGCGCGTAGGTGCGGTGATCGGCGAACTCGATGCCGGAGCCGACTTTACGCGTGCGGCGCTCGGCGCGGAGGTTTCCGGACACGACCTTGCGCGACACCATGTGAAGGTGCTCGAGCATCTTGAGGAATCGCTCGTCGAACAGACCCGAGCGGTCTTCCGCGCGGTTCACTTTCGCCGCGGCCGGCGCCTGTGCGGGAACAGCGACCACTACGCCTCTTTGGTCGCCTTCAGGATTTCCGCGATGATGGTGTCGGCCTGCACGCCTTCGGCTTCACCTTCGAAGTTGAGGATCAAGCGGTGGCGCAGCGCCGGCGCCGCGACGTGGCGGATGTCGTCGATCGATACCGCGTAGCGGCCTTCGAGCAGCGCACGGATCTTCGCGGCGAGGATGATCGCCTGCAAACCGCGCGGCGACGCGCCGTAGCGCATGAACTGCTTCGACAGCGCCGTCGCTTCCGGGTTCTCCGGGTGGGTTGCGAGCACGACGCGCACGGCGTAGTCGCGGATCTGGTGCGCGAGCGGCACCTTGAGCACGAGCTCGCGCATCTCCATGATACGGCTCTTGTCGATCACGACCTGCGGCTTCGGTTTGTGATCGGTGGTCGTGCGATCGAGGATCGTGTGGAGGTTCTCGCGCGTCGGGTAATCGACGACGAGCTTGAAGAAGAAACGATCGAGCTGCGCTTCGGGCAGCGGATACGTGCCTTCCATCTCGAGCGGGTTCTGCGTCGCGAGCACGAAGAACGGCTTCTCGAGGTTGTAGGTCTGCTTCGCGACCGTGACCGAGCCTTCGCTCATCGCCTCGAGCAGCGCGGACTGCGTCTTTGGCGTCGCGCGGTTGATCTCGTCGGCGAGCACGATGTTCGCGAAGATCGGACCCTTCGAGAACTCGAAGCGCTTCACGCCGCTCTCTTCGGTGATGACGTTCGTACCGACGATGTCAGCCGGCATGAGGTCGGGCGTGAACTGGATGCGCGAGAACGTCGCGTGAATCGTCTCGGCGAGCGTGCGCACGAGCATCGTCTTGCCGAGGCCGGGCACGCCTTCGAGCAGCGCGTGACCACCGCCGAGCAGACACATCAGCACGCCTTCGACGATCTCTTCCTGGCCGACGATCATCGTGCCGATTTCTTCGCGCAGTCGGCGGAGGTCTGCGGTGAACGTGTTGACGGTGGACTCGACGTCCAGTGCTGCTGCTTGGGTCATTGGCCCTCTGCCATGTTCGGGTGAATCTTCGCGAAGTAACGTTTCACGTAGTACTTGTAGCTCGACGGTAGCTTCTCGGTACGCATCACCTCTTCGACGATGCGCTGATAATCCTGATAGACCTTCTGATAGCGCTTGGAGGCGAAGCCCTTCTGCGCAGCAGCGAGGATCGTCTCGCGCGTCGAGCCGCCTTCCTGGCCCTGCTTGCCCTCGAGGTCCTGATCCTTCGTGTTGCCGTTCTTGCCGGTCGGATCACCGGCGAGGTTGTCGTCGTGGCCCGTGCCCCAGGTGTTGCTCTGCTGGCCCGAGCCGCTGCCCTGACCGCCGTTCTGACCTTGGCCCTGACCTTGGCCTTGTCCCTGACCTTGGCCCTGTCCCTGACCTTGGCCGGGCTTCCACGCTTGGCCCGAGCCTTTCTGGCCGCGCGCACGCGCGATGAAGTCCTGGTTCTTGCCGTTCTTGTTGAACGGATCGTTCGGGCCCTTGTTGCCGCGCTGCTTCGCGCGCCGCATTGCTTCGCGCAGATCATCCATCTGCGACGACATCTTCTTCTGCGTGGCCTGCTTGCGCTGGTCCTGGTCGACGCGACCGGTCTCGCGCGCGGCGTCCTTTAGCTTCTGCGACGCCTGCTGGTCCTGCTGTTCCTGATCCTGCTGGTTCTGCTGGTTCGGATCTTTCTGCGGCTTCTGGAGGTTCTCCGCCGCCTTCTCGAGATCCTTCTGCAGACGCTTCACGGCGCGACGCTGCTCCGACTGCTGCTTCTGCTCTTCGTCTTTCTTCAATTTATCGAGCTCGCGCTTCTTCTCTTCGAGACGACGCTCCATCTCCTGCTTCTGTTGCTGGCTCTTCTGGTCTTTGTTCTTCTCCAGCCGACGGATCTCCTTCTCCATCTTCTGGATCTGGTCTTCGACCTTCTTCTGCGCGTCGTCCTGCTTCTTCTGCTGCTCCTGCTCCTGCTTCTCCATCTGCTTGGCGACCTTCTCGAGCTGCTTCGCCAACTCTTCCTTCTGCTTGTCCGAGAGCTCCTTCTTGTCGAGCTTCTCGGCGAGCTTCTCGAACTCTTCCTTCGCCTTCTGCAGATCATTCTTCTGCAGCGCTTCGCCGAGCTCCTTCGTCATCTGCTCTTTGGCGAGCTCTTTGCCGACCTCGCCAAGCTGCTTGTTGACCTCTTGCTCGTTCGGCTCGGCGTTCTGGTTGAGCGCTTGCTCGGCCTTGCTGAGCTCTTCGAGCAGTTGCTGCTTCGTGATCTCGCCGTTCTCGGCCTTCTCGAGCAAGTCTTTCAGCTTGTTCGCGAACTCGTCGAGCTCCTTGACCTGATCGCGCTGCGCGACGTTCTTCAGCTCGTTCAAGATCGCTTCGACGTACTGCTTCTCGTCGGGATCGAGCTCGACGGCGTCCGGATCGTGCAGGTCCTTGTCCTTGAGGCTCGCGACCGCAAAGCCGACCGAGCCGATCTCGCGATCGCCGAGGAGCACGTGCAGCTTCGTCAGGCCCTCGGGGGCGTCCTTCGGAATCTTGATCTTGATGTGATCGGGCGTCCACTCGATCACCTCGACGCGCGTGTCGCCGAGCATGACGGTCGAGCCAGGTGGCAAGCACGGCAGCTGCGCGGCCGTAGGATCGAAGACGCACGCGGGTTCCTCGGGCTCGCTCACGCACGCTGCAGCGCCGAGCAGTGCAGCAAACAGGGCCGCGCGGATCACTTGCGCGCTCCCGGTACGAGGTTTTCACCTTGAATCGTCACTTCGGTTCCCGGGCGGGCCTTGTCCTTGTCGATGCCGTAGATGTGCGGCGACCGATCGGTGTGTGGGATCGCGATGCCAGCCGCGAGCGCCGAGATCACGAGGAAGCCGAGTGCAGCGCGCCAGTCCTTCGGCGCTCTGAACGGAGTCGCGGCGCGTAGGTTCGCGCGCGGTGCCGCACGAACGCCATCGCGAATCGCCGCGTGCATCATCTCGTGTGTCAGATCGGGGTCGGATGCAGCTCCCCACCGCAGCACGCGCTCGAATGCGATCGCGGTCGATAGTCGATCAGACAGATTCGACGCGCGATCGATGATGCGCGCGACCAGCTCGTCATCGAGCTTGCGGGCAGCGCAAATCACCGCCCCCGCCACGATCACGAGGCCCGCGCAGACCAGTAATGCGATGCCGGTATTCGGCCGGATCCACTGCGTTCGCATGCAGAAGATCGAGACCAGCGCGAGCGTCGCAGCGAACACCGTGGCGGTCGTTGCGCCCTCGAGGGCCCACTGCAGGCGGATGCGAACGCGGGCCCCACGGACGAGCCGCTGGATCGCTGACGTATCAGTTAGTTGCGCCATGGCTCCTCGCGAGGTCCGAGAGCTCCAACGGTTGAGGATAGCACCAACATTCCACGCGCCAGCCTGACTGACGATCTAAGCGTTCGACACCCAAGGCGTCGTACGGTTGCCCGCGGATCCAGCCTACATGTCGGCTCGGGCAATTACTGGCGAGAGACGACCATGATCCAGTTGAAGTCGGCCTGCGTGCCCTGCGAGTACAGGCCGACGCTCGCGGTCGGTACGATGAACTGCTGGGGGGCAGTCACCGCCGATGGAGAGACCAGATCGCGACAGTCATACTGCTGACCCGCGCGAAAGAAGACCATTTCGACCACCTGACCACTCTGGAACGGCGCTGCGCTCTCTCTTGCACTGGGTTCATCATTGGTCGCGACAACGCGAATGCTAGGGATGCCGGTGACGCCGCGTCCCATCAGGCACGCGACGCCGTTCTGTTGCGACGCATCGAAGCGCTGCACGACACCGACGCCCGCCGGGATGCCGGTTGATATCTGCGAGATGCTGTAGCTCGTGTACACGGCGTCGACGATGTTCTGACCGTTGCCTTGCTGCGGAAACACGTAGGCCGCGCGCTGGTTGCCGCCGAGGTTCGCGAGCCGCACTTGTCCGAGCGGAAATGTCCACGACGCGCTCGGAAACAACACGACGTTCGCCGGCGGCTGTGCGTAGTTGAAGCCGTCGAACAGCGTAATGACGTTACCGGTCTGAGTCGGCTCCGGGTCGCACAGGTCGCCGACGCCGTCGCCATCGCCGTCGGTGTTGTTCTGGCTCGGCGGGCACGGATCGCATACGTCGCCGAATAGGTCGCCGTCTTCGTTCTCTTGGTTCGGGTTCGATTTGAGGCGGCAGTTGTCGACGTTGTCCTTGATGCCGTCGCCGTCGCTGTCGAGCATCGGGTTGCCGTCGATCATCGCGTCCAAGAACTGATTCGGTGCGTCGCTCATCTGCTGGCCGCACGGCCCGGAGAAGCCGTCGATGCGACACACGCCTTGGTCGCACGAGAAGCCGGACGGGCACGCGCCCGACGCGCACGTGATCTCGCAATCGCGATAGCCGGGCGAGTAACACCCAGCTGCCAGGCAAGTAATGAAAAGCAAAGCGACAGCGACAACACGCACGCCGTGATCTTACACGAGTGACCAGCTACAATGTCCGTCCGATGCCGGGGTGTCCTCAGTGTGGTCGTCATTGGCCTGACAGCTATTCGCGCTGCCCCGACGATGGCACTGCGTTGATCCCGGCGCTGGGCGTACCTACTGGTAGTGGCGCTGCGCCCGAGCTCGCGTATCCATCCTCCGATGAAGATCTGCCGAACGGCAGTCTCGCCGGCGAGTACCGCATCGAGAAGAAGATCGGCGAAGGCGGGATGGGCGCGGTGTACGGCGCGAAGCATCCGCTGATCGGCAAGCGCGCCGCGATCAAGGTCATCCGTCGCGAGCTGTCGAGCAGTCGCGAGGCCGTCGATCGCTTCGTGCTCGAAGCGCAGTCGGTGAACCAGATCGGCCACCCGAACATCGTCGACGTGTTCGGCTTCGGCCAGCTTCCCGATGGTCGCAGCTTCTTCGTCATGGAGTGGCTGCAGGGCGAATCGCTGCGCGAACGGCTGCAGCGGCCGCTGCAGTTTCCCGAGGCAATCGAGTTCCTCGAGCAGATCGCGAAGGCATTGCACGCGGCGCACGAAGCGGGCGTCGTTCACCGCGATCTGAAGCCCGACAACGTCTTCCTCGAGAGCCTCAAGGGCGAGAAGCCCCAGGTAAAGCTCCTCGACTTCGGTCTCGCGAAGTTGACCGGCAGCGACTCGCAGCGTTCGGATCGCACGCGCACCGGCGTCGTGATGGGCACGCCGCTCTACTTGTCGCCGGAGCAAGCCAAGGGCGCGAAGATCGACGCCTCCACCGACGTCTACTCGCTCGGCGCGATGGCGTACGAGATGCTCGCCGGCGTCGTGCCGTTCAAGGCCGACAGCGCCGTCGAGATCATGGCGATGCACATCTCGCAGCGCGCGATTCCGCTGATGCAGATCGCGCCGTGGGTGCCGCTCGACATCAACAACCTCGTGCACACGATGCTCGAGAAGGATCCGCGCCAGCGCCCGACCGCCGCGCAGGTGCGCGAGCGTCTTGCCGCGTGTCGATCGACGGCCGGTGCGGTGACGATCGGTGTCGCGATGGCACCGTCGTCGCAGTCGCCGTCGTCGCAGCCGCACTGGACGCCGCAGGTTCCGCAATCGGCGCCGCCCGGCGTGATGCAGCAGCCAGGGTCGCAGCCGCCGATGATGGCGCATGCCGCGATGGCGCAATCGGGCATGGCGCAGCCGAGCGGCAGCAAGAAGATGATCACGATTCTCGCGTTGCTCGCGCTGATCGGCGCGGGCCTCGGCGTCGTGCTGTACATCGCGTTCGGCAAGAAGCAGACGACGCCCGCGAACGAGCAGCCCTCGAAGGTCGAGGTCCCGAGCACGGAACCGGCGAAGACCGAGCCCGCGAAGACAGAGCCCGCGACCGATCCGGCGACGACCGAGCCTGCGAAACCAGAACCCGCGAAGACCGAGCCCGCCGCGGATCCGACGACGGCCGAACCGGCCAAGACCGAGCCGGCGAAGACCGAGCCCGCCAAGACCGAGCCTGCGCTGAAGACGATTGCGAAGCCAAAGGGCAAGGTCAACGTGACGTTCGAGGGACCGGCGAAGGCGATGATTGTCGTCGACGGCAAGCCGTACGGTCGCGAGACCGACGGACGCGTCACGATCGAGCTGCCCGCCGGCGACCACACCGTGCGCGTCCAGGCCAAGGGCTACAAGGCCGCCGATACGAAGGTGCGTGTCGACGCGGGTGGCTCGCGCGACGTCAAGCTCACGCTCGAGAAGAAGAAGACGAGCACCAACTCGGTGCACGATCCGTTTGCTGACTGACTAGGAGAGCTCATGCGTAGAACGATCCTCGGTGCCGTGCTCGTGCTTGCCGTCGCAACGACGGCGCACGCCGACGACAAGAAGAAGGCAAAGGCGCTCTACGACGAAGGCCTCAAGCACTACAACCTCGCGGAGTATCCGGAAGCGATCAAGTCGTGGAAGGAAGCCTACCTGCTCTCGAAGAAGCCGCTGTTGCTGTTCAACATCGGCCAGGCGTTTCGCCTCTCCGGTGACTGCAAGCAGGCGATGACGTTCTACGACAGCTACCAGCGCGAAGAGCCGAGCCCGAAGAATCAAGACGAGCTCGACGAGGCGCTCAAGCTCTGCAAGGACGCGAAGCCTGCCGACAAGCCAGCGGACAAGCCCGCCGACAAACCGGTGATCACCACGAAGCCCGCCGACAAGCCCGCGGTCAGTGTGACGCCGCCGCCAACGGACAAGCCCGCCGACAAGCCGGTTGCCACACCGCCGCCGGCGGACAAGCCGGTCGTCACGCCGACGGTCGGTCAGGCGGAGCCGTCCGCGCCCGAGGAGCCCGAGGACACGGGGCCGGCCACGACTGGCGGCGGCCTGCGTAAGATCGGTATCGGCGTCGGCATCGCCGGCCTCGTGATCGGTGGTGCTGGCGTGTACTTCGCGCTCGACAGCGCCAGCGCGAGCAAGGATCTCGACGGCTACATGGGGCCGTGGGGACAAGAGCAAGTCGATCTCGAGGCGCGCGGCAAGCGCAGCGCGACGCTCGGCTGGGCGCTCGGCATCGGCGGTGCAGCCGCCGTCGTTGCAGGCGGCGTGATGTTCGCGATCGGTGGCCCGAAGGCGGTCGAGACGACGTCGGTGAGCGTGATTCCGACGAACGGCGGCGCGGCGTTCAGCTGGGCGCAGCGCTTCTAGCGCGACGCGGCGTGAGCTGTGCAGCAGCGCTGCGATCCTCTCGGCATGTGTAGCGACACGGCGCTGTAACGCGCGGGTTGTCGTTTTCTCTGCGACTGGCGTTCGCGGAGCGGCTCGCTATTGCGAACCCTCACAAGGATCGTCCGTCATGCGTATTGCCCTCGCATTCGTCGTCGCGTCTGTCGCTTCGTTCGCAGCCACCGGCTGCATCATGCCCAAGAATGGTCCGGCCGCTGGCAACGCGGTGCCGACCGGTGAGCCACTCGCCGTCGTCGACGACGTCAAGGTCTGGACCACGACGTACAAGGAGAAGGTCGCCGAGGCCGAGTATCACGACGAGAACGGCAACAAGATCGGCAGCGCGGCGGTCTACGAGGATCGCACGCAGGTCCACACGCAACCGATCTGGTATCCCGTGCAGGGCAAGGCGCAGCTCGCCGACGAGGATTTCTTTCGCATCGCCGGCGACAAGTCTTCGCTCGACGAGACGCTGTCGATGCGCCAGAGCGGTCGCAAGTGGCGCAAGCGCGGCATGATCACGCTCGGTGGTGGCATCGTCGGTTTGATCGGCAGCTACTTCATTCCGAATGCGCCTGCGCGGCTCGCCGTCACGCTCGGCAGCACGCTCGCATTTGCCGGCGGCTACTACATGATGTTCTGGGGCGCGCACCAGCTGAACCCCGAGACGCACGCGGTCGATCGCTCGGTCGCTGATCGCGCGGCGATTCAGTACAACCAGAATCTCGGCCACGTCGGTGGCGTGAGCCTCAACAAGAACTTCTAAAGGTAGAAGCCGACGAGCGAGAACTTGTTCGAGGTCGTGTTGATGATCTCGAACGATTCTTTCGCGCGGGCGGTCGGTACGACGCCGCGTACGCTGCTGGCGCGGCCCGCCTCGGTCACGACAAAGTAGCGGCGGCCGAGCGGCGCCTTGCTGCGATCGCCGAGGTACTTGAGGAAGTCGCCGTTGTCGGGCTTGTTGAAGCCGGTGCGCATCTCGGGAACGGGACCGAAGATCTCGTCCGCGGTCCAGAAGTTCTCGCCGCGCCAGTAGAGCTGCCACGCGAGCAAGCGGTCGGCGTCGACGACGTGTACCGGCGGCCGCACCTGCTTGGCCTTCTCGCTCTTGCCGCGTGCGACCAGCGCATCGATCTTCGCGCGCTCGCTCGCCGGAATCGTGACCTCGATCGAGTGGTCGCCGATCTTGGTGACCGCGCCGAGCATGCCCATCTCGAGCTCGACTTGATCTTCCTTGTCGGGCTTGTTGAGCTGGACGCGGATCATCATCGGCTGCCCGAGGTAGAGCGTGTCGGGGATCACCGTGTCGAACGAGTGGCGAACGTCGCCGCTCGCGCGCCAGTCGTTGTAGACGTTGCGCGCCGAGAAGTAGACGATCTTCTCGCCGTAGATCGTGCGCTGCTTGTAGTAGGTGCGCACGGCGTCGCGCATGCCCCAGTGCGTGCCTGCTTCGGGCATGTACGACTGCAAGCACCAGATGCAGACCGCGAGGCCCACAGCGCATAGCGCCGCGACGCCGACCTTTCGCCAGGGCAGCGTCGCGAGGAGGAGCGCGATCGACCCGGCGATGCCGAGCGCGAGGAAGCCGTCGGATGGATCGACGACGTACGGCTCGATCGACGGCCACGGCCGGTCGTAGCGGAACACGAACATCTCGATCCAGCGATCGGGTTCCCACATGAGATCGCGCGTGATCAGCAGCAAGATGCCGACGCCGAGTAGCGCGTAGATCGGATGCAGGCGGTCGCGGCGGGCGACGATGTCGTCGAGGAAGAACGCGATCAGCAGGCCGAGCGCGGGCAGGATCGGCAGGATGTAGTGGTTGAACTTGGTCTGGACGACGAAGAAGAACGCGGCGCCGCACACGGCCCACAGCGTGACCATGAAGCGCACGCGCGCCTCGCGGCTGTCGGTGCGCGCGCGCAGCAGCGCGGCGGCGAGCGCG
>DASUFX010000209.1:0-5952 GCA_036274355.1 Kofleriaceae bacterium
ACGGTGGCGCTGTTGGTGAGGTCGAGCCAGGTCACTGCGATCGCCGCGGCCACCCCGACGTTGCCACTGCCGCCGCTCTCGCCCGACTGGCTGCTGGAGGTGCTCGACGCGGCGGATCGTCGCTGCGGTGATGTACGTAGGTTTGATCGGCCTCGTGCTGTCGTGGGCCGTGATCGCGGTCGGCAGCGCGACGACCGCGTTTTGGTTCGGCATGCCGCGCGTCGCGATGATCGCGTGCTTGCTCGGTGCGTTCGTCGCTGCAGCGATCGCAATCGCGATCATCGTGCTGCTCCACCGCGGCATGCTGTCGACGCTGTCGAACGCGCTCGCGCGCCTGCACATCATCTCCAAGCAGCGCCGCGAACGCTGGAACACGACGCTTTCCGAGGTCGATGCACGGCTACGCGGCACCGACGATGGCGACTACCGTCGTCGCGCGATCATGTGCGTCGCCGTCTCGCAGATACTGCAGCGTGGGCTCGCGTACTTCACGATCCTGGCGGCCGGCTACGTACTGTCACCCGGTCAGTTCCTCGCGCTCTTGTCTGCTGGCGTGGTGCTCAACTGGATCTCGACGATCGTTCCGATGGGCCTCGGCATCGCCGAAGGTGGCAACGTTGCGCTGTTCACGCTGATTGGCGCGCCCGCGGGTCTCGGTCTCGCACTCGCGCTGGCTCGACGTGTGAATCAGATCGTATTTGCCGCGATCGGATTTTTCGTACTTGCCGCCGAGCGCCTCAGCACACACGTGCAGGGTCGCTTCACGAACCGCCTCGCGGCGAAGCCGAGCTAACAATGTTGAAGAACGCCTTCCACAAGATCGCTCGCCGCGTCGCGAACATGATCGGAACGCCGACCGCGTTCATCGTCGCGGTGCTGCTGTGCATCGTGTGGGCTGCAACCGGTCCGTTGTTCGGCTTCTCGGATACCTGGCAGCTCATCATCAACACCTCGACCACGGTCGTGACGTTCTTGGTCGTCTTCCTGATCCAGAACACACAGAACCACGACTCCCGTGCCCTTCACCTCAAGCTCGACGAGCTGCTCCGGGCGTTGAAGGACGCTCGTAACTCGCTCGTCGATCTCGAGGAGCTCCCGGATGAGGATCTCGCCAAGCTCGAGGCGGAATTCCGCCGGTTGCGCCTTAGGACCGGCCGGCGGGGAGCTCATTCATGAGTAGTTTTCCTGCGATCTGGGCGCCCGACGAGCGCTGGCGCACAGCACATGTAGCGGGTCCGCACGGTAAACATGCGGATTTGAGGGGTTGTTGTTCGGCACGCCGCAAGCAAGGTGGGCGCTAGCGCTACTCGAAAAGTTTCCCAACCTCGCGCTCAGTCTGGCGATCATGAAGCAAACGGTCGACAGGTAGCCGCCCTGAACGTGAGCTGTTTCTCAGGCTGAGAAGTATTCTCCGGCGGCAGAAAGGCAAGAGACCGAGGTGAATGGAACCATCCTAATCGTCGACGACGATGAAGACACCGCTGTGCTACTGCGGGATTCGCTGCGTAAGCGGGGCTTTGACGTCGATGCGGTCACTTCGGGACAGGCTGCGCTGGAGCATCTACGCACCTCGCCGACCGATGTGGTTGTCACCGACGTTCAGATGGCCGGCATCTCCGGCATCGAGCTCTGCCAGGAGCTCCGGCAACGCCACCCCGACCTGCTCCCGATCGTGCTGACCGGCCAAGGTGGTCTCGACACTGCCATCGCCGCGATTCGCGCGGGCGCCTACGACTTCATCACCAAGCCGGTGAAGGTCGACGCGCTCGCGATCGCCGTTGGCCGCGCGATCGAGCACCTCTCGCTACGCCGCGAGGTCAAGCGCCTGCGTTCGGCCGCCGATCGCGATGTGCCGATCGACGGCATTGCCGGCAACAGTCCGGCGATCCGCGAAACGATCGAGCTCGTGCGCCGCGTCGCCGACAGCGATGCGACCGTGCTGGTCACCGGCGAGTCCGGTACCGGTAAGGAGCTCGTCGCTCGCGCGCTTCACAACCTGTCGCCGCGCCGCGAACAGCCGTTCGTCGCGGTGAACTGCGCCGCGATGCCAGCGCCGCTCCTCGAGAGCGAGCTCTTCGGTCACGTGCGGGGCGCATTTACCGACGCGAAGCGTTCGCGTGCTGGTCTGTTCGTGCAGGCCGGTGCGGGCACGATCTTCCTCGACGAAATCGGCGAGATGCCGATCGAGATGCAGGTCAAGCTGCTCCGCGTGCTGCAAGAGCGCAAGGTGCGCCCGGTCGGCGGTGACGAGGAAGTCCCGTTCGAGGCGCGCGTGATCACGGCGACGAACCGCGATCTCGAAACCGAAGTCGAAGAGAAGCGGTTCCGCGAAGATCTCTTCTACCGCATCAACGTCGTTGCGATTCCGGTGCCTCCGCTCCGCGCTCGCGCCGGCGACATCCTGCTGCTCGCGCAGTATTTCCTGAAGCGCATTGCCGGCCGCACCAGCAAGCCGGTGCAAGGCATCTCGGGTCCGGCAGCTCGTCTGCTGATGGACTACGACTGGCCGGGCAACGTCCGCGAGCTCGAGAACTGCATGGAGCGCGCAGTCGCGCTGTGCCGCCTCGACGAGATCACGGTCGACGACCTGCCGGCGAAGATCCAGGAGCATCAGTCGTCGAAGATCGTCATCACGACGGAATCTCCGGGCGAGCTGATCACGCTCGACGAGATGGAGCGTCGCTACGTTCGCCAGGTGCTCAACGCGGTCGGCGGCAACAAGACGCACGCTGCGCGCATCCTCGGCATCGATCGTCGGTCGCTGTATCGCCGCCTCGAAGAGCCGCGTAACGATCGCAAAGAAGAGCCGAAACCGCCTGGCGCCGAAGGTGCCCGGCCACCTGGCGACGGCCACCATGCCGCCCCGCCGCAACGCCCGCCCACTGCGCCGCCGCACCCGACGGCCCCGCCTCCGGTGGGTGCCAACGGTGGCCAGCCCGGCGAGCTGGAGTAGTAACCTAGCGATAGGTTCGCTGTGAGCGAGCGTCTACGCCTCCTCGTTGTCGATGACGACTTGGTCGACCGGCTTGCGGTTCGCCGCGCGGTCGAGCAAAGCGGGCTGGATACGACCATCGACGAAGCGGGCGACGCCGAGGAGGCGTTGCAGAAGGTCATGCAGCGCGACTTCGACTGCATCCTGCTCGATCAGGATCTGCCGGGTCGCTCCGGCGTCGACATCGCGACCGAGATCCGCGCGTCCGGACGCCACACCCCGATCGTGTTCGTCACCGGTCAGCAGAGCGAAGATCTCTTGCAGGCGGCCGTCGACGCCGGCGTGACCGACTTCATTCCGAAGAACGACTTGTCGCCGCGGCGGCTCGGGCTGCGGATCAAGTTCGCGATCCGGATCGGCGCCGCCGAGGCAGAGTCCGCCCGCGCCGTCGAGAGCGCGCGAGCTGCAGCGCGTGCACGCGATGAAGTCTTGGCGGTCGTCTCGCACGACCTGCGCGGTCCGCTCCACGCGATCAGCCTCGCGACCGAAGCGCTCAGGGACGAGATCCAGGGCCCAGCGGCGCGTTACCTCGGTGCGATCGAGCGAGCGTCGACGCGAGCCGAACGGCTGATCAGCGACCTGCTCGAGGCGAGCGCCCTCGAGAACGGCGCGATCCAGCTCGCGCAAGCGCCGATCGATGCCGGCGCGATCCTGCGTCAGGCCGCCGCCGAGCACGAGCTGCTCGCGAAGGAGAGCGGCGGCAAGATCGTCGCCCACATTCCCGACGAGCCGGTCGTCGTGCAGGCCGATCGCGATCGCGTGCTGCAGGTGCTCGGCAATCTCATCGGCAACTCGCTGAAGCACGCGAAGGGCGCGCCGATCGAAATCTCGGTCGAGCGCAAAGACCGTGAGGCGGTGGTTGCGGTGCAGGACCATGGGCCTGGTATTCCGCCGACCGAGCTGCCGCACGTGTTCGACCGCTACTGGTCTGGCCGCACGAAGAAGGGCGGCGCTGGCCTCGGGCTCGCAATCGCGAAGGGAATCGTGTCTGCGCACGGCGGTGCGATCGCAGTCGACAGCAAACAAGGCGAAGGTGCGAAGTTCTTCTTCACGCTCCCGCTCGTACGCAGCTGAACGTCGGTTAACAGTGAGTTAGCGCGGCGTTTTCGCCGAGCGCTTTGTAGACGGTGAGCCGGGCCGCTCTCTCTTCACGGCTTATCGCTGTGAACGCAGGCTACACGCTCGTGGCATGCGTCGTGCTGAAGCACAGCGGCGATGAAGGAGGCCGACCACCCCCGCATTCTCGAGCTCATGCTCGGGCGAATGCTCGAGCTTGTCGTGTACTCGGTGGAGGGCGTGCGCGAACGGTACTCGCGCGGACGAGTGGTCGTCCACTGACTGTGATCACAACACGTTTTGACGACGAGGACGCCATGCGCGGCCCTGTCGAGCGTCGGCTACGTTTCGATCCGCAGCGCGATCGGGCGCGGCTTGGTGTGCTCGCCGAGGTCAGCACATTGCTCGCGTCGTCGGACGATCACATTACGATCCTGCACAAGCTCACCGAGATGGCGGTCCCGGTGCTCGGCGACTGGTGCTCGGTCCACGTGGTCGGCTCGACCGGCCAGCTCGAACGCATTGCGATCCGACACGCCGACCCGGCGCGGCTCGAAATGGCCGACCTGTTGGCGCGCAACGCAAACCACAGCGATCCGAACGCGCGTGGCGCGGCTCGCGTGTTTTCGGGCGGCCAGAGCGAATGGGTCGAACGCTTCAACGACGACCTGCTCGCCGAGCATGCGCGCGAGCCATGGGCCCGCGATGCACTGCGCCTACTCGGGCTGTGCTCGTATGTCGCCGTCCCACTGATCGTGCGCGGCCGCGTGATCGGCGTGTTCACGCTCGTACGCAGCGAGGGCGGCGAGCTCTACGACTTCGATGACGTCGCGTTTGCGGAAGAGCTCGCACGGCGCGTCGCGATGTATGTCGACAACGCGATGCTGCTGCGCGAGGTTCAGATGCGCGAGGCGGCGCTGCGCGACGAAGCGACGCGGCTCGAAACGCTCAATCGCGTCGGCCAGGAGCTCGCCGCGATCCACGATCTCGACGAGGTCGTGAAGCGCGTGTGCGATGCAGCGACCGCGCTGACGAGCGCGGACATCGGCCTCTACTTCACGTACGCCGACGGCGAAACGAAGTACGCGCTGTGCGGCGCGACGTTCGAGGAGGCCGAAGAGATCGCGAAGCGCCGTGACGAGCTGACGCCGAACAACCCCGCATTCGCGCTGCAGCGTGCGCTGCGGATGGACGACGTGACCCGCGCTGCCGCCGCGACGAACCTCGGCGTGCTCTCCGGCGTCGAGCGGATTCGCAGCTACCTCGCGGTTCCGGTGCGCGGCCGCAGAGGTGACGTGATCGGTGGCATCGCCCTGGGTCACTCGCGTGCGGCCACGTTCGACGTGCGCGCTGAACAGCTCGTGATCGGCCTCGCCTCGCTGACCGCGACCGCAACCGATAGCGCGCGGCTGTTTCGCGAAGCGCACGAGCTGATCGCAGCGCTCGAGAAGAGCAATCAGGATCTCGATCAGTTCGCATACGTGACGAGTCACGACCTGCGGGCTCCGCTGCGCGGCATCGCGAATCTCAGCCAGTGGGTCGAAGAGGATCTCGGTGCACGGCTGACCGACAAGTCACGCGAGTATCTGCATCTGCTGCGTGGCCGCGTGCGCCGCCTCGAGGATCTGATCCAAGGCGTGCTCGACTACAGCCGCGCCGGACGCGTCGCCGATGAGCCGACGGAGGTCAACGTCGGTCAGCTCGTGCGCGAGGTGGTCGAGCTGATCGCACCACCACCCGAAGCGGTCGTCGAGATCGATTCGAATCTACCGATGCTGTGCACGACGCGCGTGCCGCTCCAGCAGGTCTTCATGAACTTGCTCGGCAACGCGTTCAAGTACAACGGCAAGCCCGCGGCCCACGTGCAGGTTGGAGCCGAGCCGATTCCCGACGGCTGGGAGTTC
>DASUFX010000210.1:0-4132 GCA_036274355.1 Kofleriaceae bacterium
GGCGCCCAAGCCGAAGCCGATTGTCACGACGAAGGCACAGGCGAGCAAGCCCGCGGTGCCGCCGCCGCCGCCACTGGCGACGAGTGGCTCGGGCTCGGCCCAGGTTGCTGCGCAGGTGCCCACGCCTGCGCAGGTGCCCACGCCTGCGCCGCCGCCCATCGTGGCGCCACCCCCGCCGGCGCGCGGGAGCGCTGCGATCGCGCAACCGGTCAAGCCTGCGCCGGTCGCGCCGGCAGCGTCGCCGATGCCCGCGGCGACAAGCCCAGGCTCGCTCGACGC
Source organism: Kofleriaceae bacterium (assembly GCA_036274355.1). GTDB lineage: Bacteria > Myxococcota_A > Polyangia > Haliangiales > Haliangiaceae > JABFXX01. The sequence goes on from DASUFX010000210.1 coordinate 280, forward strand.
GACGCCAGCGATCTCCAAGCTCTCGGTCGATGGCTCGCTGACGACCACCGAGGTGCAGATCGCGCTCGGCCGTACACTCGATACGCTCCGCACTTGCTATCGCGGTGCTGCGAAGAAAGCGAACCAAACGCCTGATGTCAGTCTGCGCGTCAGCTTCGAGATCGACGAGGGCGCGCGTGCGAACGGCGTACGCGTCAGCGGCGATACGTTCGGGCTTGGCGGCTGTGTGAAAGATGCAATCGGTGGCGTACGCACACGCGTCGCACCGGATGTTGGAACCGTTTCCGTGAGTGCAGTGGTTCGGTTCAAGCCGACCCGCTAGCCAGCAACAACAAGAGGTCACCGTGAACGCACGACGCCTGTCGAAAGCGATGGTGGTGTGGTTTGCCCTCGGCGCGGCTGCCGCGTGGGCGCAAACCCCGCCGCCCGAGCCACCACCCGCCGATCCGCAGCCCGCACCTGCGGAGCCGCCACTGCCAGCCGTCGAGCCCGCGCCGGCCGAGCCTGTGCAGGCGATCGTCGAGCAAGCGCCCGAACCGGAGCCCGAACCCGAGCACGAGAAGCCGAAGCTGACGCGTAACTTCGCGGGCTCGGTGCAGCTCGACTACATGGCGATTCCGACGGAGAAGACCGGTCGTCAGGTCGCGCTCGACGGTGCAACCGCGGAGGTCTCGCTCAAGCTCGCGATGGACTTCACGAACAAGATCTCGGCGAACGTGAAGATGTGCGTCGCGTGCCACGGCGTCGAAGTCGGCATGGCGTACTTCGATCTGCGCGTTGCCGACGAGATGAACGTGCGCGTCGGCCGCTTCACGCCGGCGTTCGGCGAATTCCCGGTGCGCCACGATCCGGCGAACCACCGCACGAGCGACAAGCCGCTGCCCTACGACATGGGCCGCATGCTCCGCATCAACGAGTTCAACGAGGGCGTGCTGCCGGCGCCGTGGGTCGACAACGGCATCGAGGTCAACGGCACGCACTTCTTCGGCAAGAACGTGCAGGCCGACTACGCCGCGTATGCGATCAGCGGCCCGCGCGCCGGCTCCGATCCGATGGACTTCGACTTCAAGCAATCGCGCTCCGGCGAGGCGTACTACATCGACAACAACTCGCGACCCGTGTTCGGCGGTCAGCTCGTTGCCAGCGTGATCACCGACAACTCCACATTCTCCGTCGGCGCATCGGCAATGCGCGGCACGTACGACCCCGAGCACAAGCTGCCGTTCTCGATCTACGGCGCGCACTTCATCGCGCGCATCGGCGACGTGTTCCTGCGCGCCGAATACCTGACGCGCAAATACAAGATGTCGCTCGGCGAGGATCCGACGCAGCGCTTCCGCTACGGGCCGGGCGCGAACGGCATGTTCGATCCGTTCGTCGTCAAGGACGGCGGCTACGCCGAGCTCGAAGTACCTGCGGGCGACCGGCTCACGCTGATCGCGCGCGAGGACGGCTTACGGCGGCGCGGCAACGTTTCGCTCAACAGCATGATGCGCTCCGACAGCGCCTTGATTCGCCATACCGCGGGTGCCGCGGTCGTGCTGCGGCAGTCACTCCGTCTCAAGCTCAGCTACGAGTACTACGACTTCTCGGACTTCGAGGACGAATCGGTGGTGCACGTCGGCATCGCAGGTCCGTTCTGAGGAGATGACGATGATGAAATACAGCTTCATCCTCTTCGCGCTCGTCGGTTGCGACATGCTCAAGCCGCGTGTTAGCGACGAGACCATCGACGCACCGATGGCGCAGATCGACGCAGCGATCGATACGCCGCCCGGCGGTCCGCGCTTCGTGCGGCCGGCAGGGACGGCCATCCCGCCGATCAGCGACAGCGCCGAGCTGGTCAGCCAGATCAAGATCTTCGACGGGCTCAATGACAACGCACTCGCGACGGCGAACGGCGTGGTCACGCGCAGCACCGGCAAGGCGGCCGGCGCTAGCGTCATGTACTGGAACTTTGGTTCCGTCCCCGTGGAAGGCAACTTCGTCGTGGCCGCGCCGCTGTACATCCTCGCGAACGACGACGGCACCGGCACTCTCACGCCGCGCACCGACCACCCATGGCTGATCGACACGATTCCGGGCGACACGCGCTACAGCCCGATGCGACGCGTGATCTACGTGCCGGTCACCGCCGCGTACGCAGGCGAGGTGATCGCGTCGATCGACGCGCTGAACGAAGCGATCGAGCTCGGCCTCGTCGGCGAACCGAAACCGGCCGGCACGTGGCGCAACATCCCGGTCGTGCCGCCAGGCACCAAGCTCGAGCTCGGCACCACCACAGCGCCGATGGAATCGACGAAGGTCTACGCCCGCGGCTATGTCGTCGACACGCTGCCGCTCGCGATCCCGCAGCCACTCAGCGGCGGCCGTGTGCCGAGCGGGCAGGAGGCGCGCCTGCTGTCGGGCGTCGCAACCGGTACGCCACCGGTTCTACCGATCGCGCTCGACGCGCAGCCCGTGTTCCAGTACGGCATTCCGGCCGCGCCGCCGACGACAACGTTCAACTACACACCCGTCGTCACCGAGCTCGACGTGCGACTCGCAACCGGCGTCGCGCCGGCGGCCATCACCGGCGATGCGCAGCTGTTCGCGCGTAGCGCGTCGGGATCGATCACCGGCTACTACGTCGACATGGTCAACAACTACGTCGTCACGACGACGGTCAGCAACAAGCAGCTCCAGTTCATGGACGGTGCACCATGATGAAGTACGCGATCCTGATGCTTCTCGTCGGTTGCTCGCTCGACTACGAGCCCGACATCGGTCGTCTGCAAGCCGACATGCCCGATGCCGGCTTTGATCCCGACGGCATGCCGCCGTTCGTCCCAGGCCTCTGCACCGACAGCGATCCGAGCGTCTCGGTCTCGTTCGCGGCGCAGATCCGGCCGCTGACATCACGCTCGCCGGGCGGCTGCCTCAGCTGTCACGGTGCGAGTCAGACCTCGGGCTTTTCCCTCGGTAGCTATGACTCGCTCCGCCGCGGCGGCGCCAACTCCGGCACGCGCATCGTCGTTCCCGGCAAACCGTGCGAGAGCGTGATCGTGCAGAAGCTCGGGCTCGCGCCGCCGTTCGGCTCGCGCATGCCCTACAACGGCCCGCCGTACTTCACGTCTGCTGAGCTCACGCTCGTTCGCGACTGGATCGCCGAGGGGGCGCTCAACAACTAGTCATGCTGTACCGCGTAGTCCTGTTGTTCGCGCTAGTGGCGTGCGGTGAGTCGCTGCCGCGTCACTCGCTGATCGCGAACCAAAGCGACGCGCCACCTGAAGTGCGTGAAGCGTGCGCGTTCACCGAACAAAAGTGCACGCGTTGTCACACGATCGGTCGCGTGCTGGCGTGGGACGCGCATACGCGGCCGCAATGGGAGCCGCTGGTTACGCGGATGCGCCAAATGGCGTCGAGCGGCATCACGAAGGCAGACGGAGAGATCGTGCTCGATTGTCTCTCGCACCGCGAGGGACTCTCGTCGCGCTGACTCGGCCCTCCGTTACTGCGCTGATCGAGCAGCTGCACTCGAAGTGCAAACAGGTGTGTGCTGCACCGACTGAACGTTCGGCCATGCAAAGTTTGCGAGTCTGCGTCGACTTCGCAGGCTGAATCTCGTCCATTCGACACCGCGTTGCGACGGGGCTGTCATCGCACGTTGTACCAATGATCTTTCGGGCTGGTGGGAGATGCATCCAGATGAGCCTAAGTCCTCGACGAAGAACAAGGGATCGATTGAAGAGCGTCGCCGCATCGCGCGCGGCTCTGAACGAATTGTCCAGATAGTGAACAACCGTTACCCTGACTCAATGCACCCAGGCTCGGGGGAGCCTGACGACGAGAACACCGACATAACGCAGATCCG
>DASUFX010000211.1:0-8297 GCA_036274355.1 Kofleriaceae bacterium
GGGCCGACGAGCACGGCCATTTTTTGGGCCGGGATCAAGAGGTCGAGATCGGGGATGACCGGCCGGCCAACGCCGTCATACTGCTTGCGAATGCCGGAAAGCTCGACGTCACACACGCTTTGCGCGTAGAGCAACCCTCAGGCCACCGCAAGTGCCCGGGATGCAACGCTGTGGTTCGACCTCTGTTGCCAAGGACAACGCTGCAAGATGGCCTACGCAACGTTTCCTAACGCTAGGATTGCCGCTAATTGACCGATCGTTCGAGGTGGGTTAACCGTAGAGGATCTAGATGGCCCGTCGTCCCGTCCGTCGCCGCTCGTTTGGCCGTAGGCGGGCCCGCCGTGTTCGGCAGATGCAAGCGCTCGGCTTGCCGGCGCCGCTGCACTCGGTCTCGACCCCGGTCGATGGCGGTGCGCTGCGCGTGCTCGGCTCGGGCGATCAGGCGTTCCAGCAGATCCTCGGCCGCATTCGCGGAGCGCAGAAGTCGGTCGAGATTCGCGCGTTCTTGTGGCGCGATGACGAGGCTGGCAACTTGCTCGGCGAAGCGGTGCTCGAAGCCGCCGATCGCGGCGCACACGTCGTCATTCACAAAGATCGTATCGCGGCCGTGTACGAGTACACCGGCGGCAACAAGCAGAGCTTCTTCCACAAGCGGGTCGATCCGATCCGCGGCTTCCAGGCGTGGTTCCTTGGCGCGGTGTATCGCGCACCGGGCAGCTTCAAGCAGAAGCCGAACGCGCTCGCACAGCGCATCCTCGAGCACGGCAACATCACCGTCGAGCACATGCGCAAGCGCTTCGATCACTCGAAGCTCTACATCATCGACGATCGCTACCTGGCGACCGGTTCGATGGGCATCGGCGACAACCACCGCCACGAGTGGATCGACGTGATGGTCGAAGCCGAAGGTGAAGAGCACGTCGCGCGTCTGCGCGAGCGCATGCTCGGCCACGACGAGTTCGATCCGTCGCGCGGTCTCGACTTCTTGGTGCACAGCCGCGAGGCGCACCGCAAGAAGAGCTGCCCGATGATCAGTCACCGGCTCGCGCTGATCGAAGCGGCGCAGCAGTCGATCACCGTCGAGATGGCGTACTTCACCGACCGCCGGTTCACGGCGGCGCTCGCTCGCGCGGTCCAGCGCGGCGTCGAGGTGAAGGTCGTGATCGCAGAGTCGGCAGACGTGCTCGGCAATATCAATCGCGCGACATGCGATGCGCTGATGCGGCTGACCGGGGCGCCGCAGAATCTGAGCATCGTGCTGGTGCCGCGGATGGTTCACAGCAAGGTGGTCGTCATCGATCATCGGTGGAGCGACGTCGGCTCGGCGAACTTCACGCCGCTGTCGCACGGCGTCTACGACGAGATCAACCTCTACGCGGACTGCGAGCCATTCGCGCGCGCACTCGAAGCGGAGATCGATTCGCACTGTGAAGACGGGCGCGTCGCAGATTCGCGACTGAGCTATCGCAAGATGTACTCAGGGCTCGAGCGCGCGATCATCGCGTACCAATCACGACGGGGCGGCTAGTGGCGGCGACGGTCGATCCCGCAGAGCGCGCCAAACAGGAGCGCCGCCGTCAGATCATGAACGCGGCAAAGCACGTGTTCGCCGAGGCCGGCTATCACGGCGCATCGATCCACGCGATCATCGAGCGCGCGCAGATCGCCCGCGGCACGTTCTATCTCTACTTCGAGAGCAAGGCGGCGGTGTTCGACTCGATCCTCGACCAGGCGATGGCCGATCTGCGTGCGCGGATCCATCGCATCGAGGTCGACGACAAGAACGCGCCGGCGCCGCAAGTCCAGCTGCGCGAGCAGGTGATGGCGACGCTCGATTTCGTCGTACGCGATCGCCCGCTCGCGACGCTGCTGTTGTCGGCGGGGCACACACCCGATGCCGAGGCCGCCGAGCGGCTCGATCAGTTCTTTGCCGAAGTTCGTGATCTGCTCCGCCGTGCGATGGAGTCGGGAATGGAGATCGGCCTCTTGCGCAAGGTCGATCCGGAGCTCGCGGCGTCCGCCATGCTCGGCATGATTCGCGGCGTCATCGAGCAGCTGATCCGCGCCGAGACCCCACCTGCAGTCGATGTCGTCGTGAGTGAGGTGCTGATGGTGGCACTGCGCGGCGTCCTCGCGACGGGTTAACCTAGGGCCCGCGTGGGTCGGGTACTCGCAAATCGGTTCGAGCTGGGGCCGCGCGTCGGCAAAGGCAGCTTGAGCGTCGTGCACGAGGCGATCGATCGCGAATCGAGTCGTCGCGTCGCGATCAAGCTCGCAGCCGGCCTCGAAGACCTCGTGATGGTGCGCCAGCGCTTCGATCGCGAGGCCGCGGCGCTGAGCGTGATCTCGAGCAAGCATGTCGTCGAGCTGATCTCGGCGGGCACCGACGAAGAGGGACTGCCGTTCCTCGTGCTCGAGCGGCTCGACGGCAGAAACCTCCAGGAAGTGATCGCCGACCGCGGGCCAATGAAGCCCGAGCGCGTCGGTCGCTACATCGCGCAGGCCGCGGCCGCGCTCGAGCTCGCGCATGGCCTCGGCATCGTGCACCGCGATCTCAAGCCGGCGAACCTGTTCGCGCACGAGGTCGGCGAGAACACCCATCGGGTCGTGAAGGTGCTCGACTTCGGCCTCGTCGTCGACACCGGTGGGCCGACCGATCGCCTGCGCGACGCGTTCGGCGGCACGCCGCTTTACATGGCACCCGAACAGGTGCGCGGTCAGCTCACGCGCATCGGACCGGCGACAGACATCTACGCGATCGCGCAGGTCACGCTGACGCTGCTCACCGGCGAGACGTACTGGACTGCGACGAGCGCCGAAGACGTGATGCGCGAGATCGAGTCGAGCGTGCCGAGCAAGCCGTCGCTGCGCTGGCCGTGGCTGACCGAGCCGTTCGACCAGTGGTTCTTGCGCAGCACGCAGCGCGTGCCCGAGCGGCGGTTCCGCAGCGTCGCAGCGCAGGCGGCGCAGCTCGTCGAGGCATTGCGTGGGATCCGGCCGCCCGATCGCAAAACGCCAGCGCCATCGTTCGTCGCGGCCAGCACGCTCGCCGCGCGCACGCCGACGCCAAGCATCGTGCGGCTCGCCGGTCACCGCACGCCGGTGATCGGGCGGCAGGTCGAGTACCGCGACGTCGAGCAGCTGCTCGCACGCGGTCAGGTGGTCACGCTCATCGGACCGGCCGGCATCGGCAAGACGCGACTGTCGCAGGCGATCTGCGAAACCGTCGGCGAGCGGTTCATCGACGGCACCTGGTTCGTCTCGCTCGTCGCAGGGCAGGGCGAGAAGGCCGTGCTCGGCCCGATCGCGTCGGCGGTGGCCATCGAGCCCGATGCCACGCGATCGTTGTTCGAGCACGTGGTCGACAACCTCGGGATGCGCCGCATGTTGATCGTGCTCGACGGTGCCGAGCACGTTGCCGACTCGGCGCGTGTGATCGACCGGCTCGTCGGCGCGTGTCCGGCGGTGACGTGGCTCGTGACGAGCCGCCTGCCGCTCAACATCGCGAACGAGCGTAAGTACGTCGTCGAGGCGCTCGACGTACCGCGTACCGATCACATCTCGGTCGACGAGGCAGAAACGTACGGTGGCGTCGCGCTGTTCGTCGCGTGTGCGCGAGAGGTCGCCCCGATGTTCGCCCTGAACGAACGCAACGCCGAAGATGTCGTCGCGATCTGTCGCGCGGTCGCCGGCTCGCTGCTCGCGATCGAGCTCGCCGCGGCACAGGTCACATCGTCGACCCCAGCGCAGATCCGTGCGGGAATCGGCGATGGCACGCGATCGGACTCGGCAGTGCATCAGGCGATCATGTCGAGCTACGCGCTGCTCGCGCCCGATCAGCAGCGCATGTTGCGCCAGCTCGCGATCCTGCCGGCCGGTCTCACGTTCGATCAGGTGAAGCGCAAGCTGTCGCACCTCAGCGACGATCCGATGTACGCGGTGCTGCGCCTCGTGCAGACGCACCTCGCGACCTGGTCGAGCGATGCACCGCGCCGCCTGCGCATGCTCGACACCGTGCGCGATCTCGCGCGTGAGCAGTCGCGCGAGGCAGGCGATGACGTGGCGCTGTGGAACTTCGCGCGCGAGCATGCGTACGCGATCGCGACGAGCTCGAACGAGATGACGACCGAGGCCTGGCTCTCGCTCGTCGATGTCGAATACGAGAATCTGCGCGCCGTGCTCGGCCGCCAGTTGTCCGCCGCGCCTGCCGACGCGATGGACCTCGCAGGCCGGCTTGCCTATTACTGGTACCTCCGCGGCGACTACCTCGAGGGCATGCAGTGGCTCGAAGCAGCGATCGAGCAGAGCTCGGGCGAGGAAGGCGAGCCGCTCGCTCGCGCACTGCTCGGCGCGGGTCGCATCGCGCTGCTCACCTGTCGCTATGCACGGGCCGGAGAGTTGCTCGAGCGTGCGCGCTCGATCGCGCTCGCGATCAACGATCTGCCGGGCGAAGCAAACGCGGATCAGCTGCTCGGCAGCGTCGCTCGCGAGCTTGGCGAGTACACGCGCGCGCACAGCTTCCATGTCCGCAGCCTCGAGATCTGGGAGCGCATCGGCGATGCGCGCGAGGCGGCGCGCGCTCGCAACTACCTCGCGTTCGCCGCGTGGATCGGCGACTACGCGGGCATGCCGAGCGACGAGCTGCTCGAGTGGTGGGACCAGACCAACGAGGACGAGCTCCGCACACTCGGCGACCCGGAGATCACGGTCTGGTACCTGCTCAACCGCGGCGCGATCCTGCACCACCGCGGCGATCCGGCTGCGCGCGACGCGCTCGGGCGCGCATTTGCGGAAGCGATCGCGGCGAAGTTCCACGAGGGCATCGCGTGGTCGCTCGATCTCATCGGCAGGGTGTCACTCGAACGCGCGGAGTTCTTGCAGGCCCGCGCACAGCTTGCCGCAGCGCTGCGCGTCCACCGCCGCCTCGGCGATCGCTGGCGCTGCGCGAGCGTGCTCGAAGGGCTCGCCGCAGTCGCGGTTGCGAGCGATCGGCCAGCGCGCGGTGCGGTCTATCTCGGCGCCGCCGACGCGATCCGCGAACAGATCGGTGCGCCGGTGCCGGCGTGCGAGCGGCCGATGCTCGCGATGACCGAGGCGCGCGGCGTCGACATGATCGGCCAATCATTCGACGCCGGTCGCGAGCGTGGCCGGCGCACGCCGCTCGACCAGACCGTCGAGCTCGCACGCGACGTTGTTTAGCTCGGGCGCGGAAGTACCTGGCGCAGCGCGATCGTCGCGGCGGGGCACAACGGCAGCGCCCAGCTGATGTTGACGCCGTTCATGCCGTCGAGCGCGATCGCGCGAGTGATGAAGTAGAGCATCGCGAGGAACGCGATCGTGAGCGAGATGCGCGCGACGCGTAGCGCGCGACCGCCGACCTTTGTCACGGCCGTCGCGAACACGGGCACGACCGAGGTCGCCGCGCCGACGATCGCAGCGGCGAACGCGATGTAGCCCGCGATGTAGAGGTCATCCTGCGCGCCGGGCACGTTGTCCCAGCGGATCGACTGGCAACCGTGGTCGCAGACTTCAATGCCCCACAGGCCAACCGACACGGCCTGCGCCGTGAACCACGCCTTCACGAATGCCGTGACCGCCACCAGCGCGGCCAGGCCGGGCACCAGCCACTGCCTCGTCTTCGTGTTCATGTTGCTTAGATAGCACGCGGAACCGAAATCGATTTTGAAACTCCGCGCGAGCCACTGGTGTTCAGGCGTCCGCGAGACGTCTGGTTCTGCGACGGACGGATCTGAGCCAGGTGCAGCGCGAACGCGATCAGCGTGCAGAGCACGAGCCACGTCGAGTAGCGAAAGTCGACGGACGGCGCGATCACGAACAGTGCGGCTTCGTAGACGAGACCGGATGCGACGAGCGTCAGCACGGTGAGGTTGCGGCGCGCGGCGATCGCGAGCGCGAGTGCAACGAGGAGGTATGGCCATGCGCGAAACAACAGCGACGTACCGCTCAGCTCTGCGAGCCACCAAGATAGCCGTACCTGCCAGTCAGGCCGCGCGATGTGAATGCCGTAGCCGGCGAGCAGCACGACATCTTCGCCTGCGGCGTTCATGACCTCCCAGCGACCCGTTTCGTACATGCGTAGGCCGATCAGCTCGCGCATGACGCGCAGGCGCGCGAGCAGGTACGCGCGCGGCTGGTCACGGATGAGACGCCACCACGCAGAGACGACCGCATCGCGCTCGGCGGCTGTCGCCGGCCGCGTCATCAGGCGCCGCGGGCTGTCGACGCTCGGAAACCAGGACAGCGGACTCCACGCGAGCTCGGCGCGGCGCTGGATGTGATCGTGGGCGACGAGGGGGACGCCTGCGAGCATGCGATCGAGCGTCGCGTCCGGCAGCGGATCGGCGTAGCGCAGCATGCCGGCGATATCGTACGTCGCGAGACTTGTCGCGAATGGATAGCGCCTCTCGGTGATCAGCGCGCGATTTGCGAGCTGTGCGGCACCAAACACCACGAGCGTGATCGCGAGACCGGCGAGCCGGCGACGCCACAGCGGCTGGCGCGCGGGCCACGGCGCCACGAGCACGAGCATCGGCGCGATCGCGATGATCGCGTTGTGGCGGAGCATCGCCGCGTAGAAAAAGCCCGCGAGTGCCGCGATCCGGGCGCCACGGCGCGCACTCGTCAGCGCTGCGAACGACGCGACGAGCACGCCTGCCATCAGCGAGTCCTTCCATACGATGGCCATCAGCGTGAACACCGGCGGCCACAGGAAGACCGCGAGCGTTGCAAGCACCGCTATCCACGGGCGGAGCACACGTGTGAGGAGTGCCTGCATGCCGGCGAGCAGCAGGGAGCACTGCAGGAGCACCATCAGCAGCGGGCCGGCGATGACCTTGTCGAGCACGCGCCACGTAAGCGGCATGATCGGCAGATGCCAATCGGAGAGCGGCATCAGGCCACGCGCTTGCGCGAGCTGCTCGATCGAGTCGTAGCTCGTGAAGCCAGGGTACGAATACAACGCGATCGCGGTCCACCCTGCTGCGATGACGACGCACCACGGGAGCCACGATCGCCAGGCAGGGGCGACCACGACTCCTATTGCCCGAGAGCACTCGAATCTGTCACGCGATCGCAACGGCGGAATTTGCGTACAGGTTATTTGCGGAGCAGCACCACCGGCCCGTCGTGGCCGGTCGGCGAGTCGAGCTTCACGATCACGGCATCGTGTGCGCCCGAGAACGCGAGCATGCCGTTGCCGAAGTCGAACGGATGATTGATCGTCGCGATGAACGCGACCTCGCCCGATGGCTCGATCGCGATGCCGTCGAGCGACGAGTCACGCTCGAACGCGGGGTACGGCTGTGCGTTGACATGGCCGATCGGAGCACCGTTGCCGTCGTGCGCAGCGAGGAACAGCTCGCCGCTTGTCGGATCGAAGTTGCGGCCGCCGGTCACGATCGTGCCGTCGACACCGATCGCAATCGCGTCGGTCGACAGCAGCGGCGTGCATTCGCTCGTCCATTGCACAGCGCCGGCGACGTCGTAGGTGTGCAGTCGCGTACACGCGTCGCCAATGCCGGCGACCACGATCGAGTTGTCGCGCGCGACCGCGAGGTGAGTGGACGGATCGGGGACGACGCGCGTCCACTGGAGCTGGCCGACGATCGAGAACTGCATCAGTACGCTTGCCGGCCATGCCGGCGCGGACACGACCTGGTCGGCTACATGCAGCGGCGCCCCGGTTTCAGCGAGCACCGCGAGATGCTCGCCTTGCACGGCTAGCGCGCGACCGACCTGGTCACGCTCGCCACCAAAGCGCATCATCCACGCCCCGTTCATATCGGCGTAGTGACCGGAGACGTAACCATCGAGCTCGCCGGTCTGGTTCGTCATCGTGCCGTCGGGCGTCGGCATCGTGCCGTGGAAGCCGCCTGTCATGTAGATGCAACCGTCGGGCTCGATCGTGCCGACCGGCGACACCGCCGTACCCACAAGGCCGAGAGCGGCACCGCCGTCGATGCCCCCTGTCGGATCGATACCGACGACGAACGGATCATTGCCCGTCGCGGTGAACTGCGACCCGCCGATCTCGAGAGTGCCAGTGTAACTACCGTTCGCGATCGTGTAGCCGAGGTCGTCGACGCTGACGCTCGACACCTGGGCGTTGGGCAGCACGTGCGTCCAGAGCTCCGCGCCCGTGTCGTACGCGCGCTTCGTGATGAACGAGCCGTGGCAATCGGCGCGCGTCATGCCGAAGTCGACGACGCCGTCGCACGTTCCCGCCACGACGACGTTGCCAATCGCATCGACCGTGATCGCGGTCGCGCGCTCCTCGC
>DASUFX010000212.1:0-12919 GCA_036274355.1 Kofleriaceae bacterium
CATGACCGATTTCCTGACGTTGCTGCAGCGCGACCATCACGATCTCGAAACCGGCCTCGACGAGCTCCTCAAAGCAACGACGGTCGCCGAAATTCGCAGCGCACTCGACGGCGTACGGCTGGGCCTCATGGCTCATGCCGAAGCAGAAGACATCGTCCTCCATCGCGCGCTCGTCAACGCGGGCGTGCCGCGGATTCTCGACGAGCTGATCGGTCAGGCGCGCTCCGCACACCTCTCCCAGGAGGGCGCGCTCTCGGCTCTGGTCTGTGCGCGTCCCGGATCGCTCGAGTGGCGAGAGCGTGCGCGACGGCTGCACGAGCTCGTTCACAGCCACGCGCTCTTTGAAGAGAGCACCGTGGTCCCTGCGATCCGCGAGCTCGCGCCGGCCGTGTACAAGCGTCTCGCGGGCCTATTCGCGACCGAGCGCCTCCATCAGCTCGCGATGCTCCAGCCGTCGGCGCCGATCGTCCTGAGCGAGCTCGCGCAGGCTGGTCGCTAGCGGTCGATCAACCGATAGCCGACGCCAGGCTCTGTCGTGATCCAGCGCGGGCGCGCCGGATCGTTCTCGATCTTGCGGCGGAGCGCCGCCATGTGCACGCGGAGATAGTGCGTCTGGTGCGTGCGCGGGCCCCACACGTCCTGCAACAGCTGCTTGTGCGTGAGCACCTTGCCCGGGTGCCGCGCGAGCAGGACGAGCAGCCGGTACTCGATCGGCGTCAGGTGGATCGCGCGCTCGCCGACGTTGACCTCGTGGCGCGCCTGATCGATCCGGATCGCGCCGACCGCGAGCACCGGATCGTCGGGAACGCGCTGGGCACGCGAGTGGCGTAGTGCGACGCGGATGCGTGCGAGCAGCTCGCTGGTGCCGAACGGCTTCGTCAGGTAGTCGTCTGCGCCCGCGTCGAGTGCGGTGACCTTGTCGTCCTCGCGATCGCGCGCGGACAGTACGATGACTGGTGCCGACGACCACGTGCGAAGGTCGCGGACCAGCGTCAGGCCGTCTCCGTCGGGCAGGCCGAGATCGAGGAGGATCGCGTCGGGATGCTGCTCGGTTGCGATTCGCTGCGCAGTGCCGAGCGTGCTTGCCTCGACGACACGAAAGCCGTGGCTCTGCAGTGCGGCCGATAGGAATCGGCGCATCGGCGCCTCGTCCTCGACGACGAGCACGGTGTCGGCGGCCGCCGTCATGATGCCCTCGCGAGCAGCTCCGGCGCATCGCCGAGGCGAGGCGGCGCACCGTCGTCGGGAAACCATACGCGGAAGACGGCACCGCCGCCGTCGCGCATGCTCGCTTCGATACGACCTTTGTGCGCAGTCGCGATCGCTTTGCACACGGTGAGGCCGAGGCCGACGCCGCCGGCTTTGACGCCACGGCCGCGGAAGAATTTCTCGAACACTTGCTCGGGCGGTCCGGGCGGCAGGCCAGGGCCATGATCGCTGATCTCGATCAGCGCGGCCGAGCCGTCACGCCGCGCCTGCACCTCGATCGCGCAGCCGGGCGGTGTGTGCTTCGCCGCATTCTCGACCAGGTTCACGAGCAGCTGCTCGGTGAGGATCGGATCGACATGCGCGAGCTCGTCGGCGACCTCGAGCGTGAGTGGATGCTCGGCGAGCTCGGGCTCGAGCCGGGCAAGCGACGAACCGATCAGCTCGTCGAGCGGCACCCACTCGCGGCGTGGCTCCGCGCCGGATTCGACCTTCGTGATCGAGAGCAGGTTCGTCAGGATGTTGCTGAGCCGGCGCGCCTCGCCAACGATCGTGTCGAGCTCTTCGCGTTGCTCGCCTTGCGCGCTGTCGCGCAGCGACGTTGCCATGCCGGTGATCACCGCGAGTGGGGTGCGCAGATCGTGTGAGACCGACGATAGCAGCGTGCTGCGCAACTCCTCGGCCTTCGCGCGTAGCTCGCGCTCTCGACTCTCGGCCTCGGCGACCCGGATGCGATTGACGAGGCTGCCGATCGCGATGCCGATCGCGACCATCACGCCGAACGTGATCAAGAAGCTGCGGTTGGCGACGGCGAACGTGTGATAGGGCTCGACGAAGAAGAAGTCGAACGCCGCAGCCGACAGCACTGCGGCGGTCAGACCTGCACCTCGGCCACCGAGCGCGGCGACCAGGATCGCGAGCAGGTAGGCCATCGCTTGATCAGCGTGGCTCGCAAACGGCGCGGCGACGAGCCCCACGAGCGTCGCGACGCCGACCGTGATCAGCGAGATCACGTACGCGCGAACAGGCGTGCGGGGAGGGCGCTGGTCAGCCACGCGCGGAACGTACCGCCTTCACGGTCGCCATGCTCGTCGACGGAAAACCCGCGCGCGAGGCAGGGTGGATGGCTGCAGCCAACTGCGCACCAGTCCTACGATTCCGGCGCAGCCGATCAGGAGCGCGATCGTTGCCCGCGTGCCGATGTTCGCGCCGTGCTCCGCGACTTCGCTCGCCGACGCAAGACCGCCGACGACGATCAGCATTGCGTAGATGATGCGCTCCTCCGTCAGCATGCTCAGAGCTCGATCTGCAAACCAAGCTCCACGACTCGGTTTGGTGGCAGGTTGAAGAATGCGGTCGGCGTGCGCGCGTTGCGGGAGAGGAACGCAAACACGAGCTTGCGCCAGCGCGCGAGCTTCGACTGGCCGCTCGTCAGTAGCGTCTGGCGGCCTAAGTAGTACGTCGTATCCGACGCCACGATCGTTAGATTGTGCTTCTCGCAGCGCGCGAGGATGCGCGGCACGTTCGGCTGCTGCATGAACCCGACGCGTGCGACGACGCGGTAGAAGCCATGGCCGAGCTCGCGCAGCGTGAGTGACTGGTTGCCGATCGCGAACGGGATGTTCTCGGTGACGACACTCAGCAGCACGACTTGCTTGTGCAGCACCTTGTTGTGCTTGACGTGATGGAGCAGCACGTTCGGCATACCGTCGGTGCCCGACGACATGAACACCGCGGTGCCACTCACGCGCGGCAGCGGAGTCTCCGCGATATCGGTGAGGAAGATCTCGTCGGGGATCGTGCCGCCCTCCATCAGCTTCGACAACTCGTTCCGGCCACGCCACCACGTCGTCATGATGATGAACACGCCGGTGCCGACCGCGAGCGGGAACCAACCGCCGTCGACGAACTTCAGCGCGTTCGCCGAGAAGAACGTGAGGTCGATGAGCACGAACGGGACGAAGATCGCGAGCGCCTTGCCCCAGGTGTAGTTCCAGTTGTGCCGGCACACGAGGAAGTACAAGTACGACGTGATTGCCATCGTTCCGGTGACCGCGATGCCGTACGCGGCGGCGAGATTCGTACTGTTCTTGAATGTGAGCACGAGCGCCACGCACGCGAACATGAGCAGATAGTTCACCTCGGGGATGTAGATTTGCCCTTCCATCTTGTGCGAGGTGTGCACCACCTTGACGCGCGGGAAGTAGCCGAGCTGCACGGCCTGGTTTGTCAGCGAGAACGCGCCGGAGATCAGTGCTTGCGACGCGATGACCGCGGCGAACGTTGCGAGGATCGTCATCGGAATGACGAGTCCTTGCGGCACGAGGTCGTAGAAGCCATTCGTCACGTTACCGCCGTGCTCGAGAAACAATGCGGCCTGTCCGAAGTAGTTCAGGAGCAGGCCCGGGAACACGACGGTCGACCACGCGAACCGGATCGGTGTCTTGCCGAAGTGACCCATGTCTGCATACAGCGCCTCGGCACCGGTCACGCAGAGCACGACGAGGCCGAGCAGCACGAAGCCGTGGAACTGGTGCTCGATCATGAACCTCACCGCGTAGTGCGGGCTCACGGCGCGGAGGACCTCGGGACGAGCGATGATGTGCGGTAAGCCGGCGACGCCGATCGCGACGAACCAGAGCAGCATTACCCAGCCCGCGATCGAGCCGATGCGGTGCGTGCCGAAACGCTGGATCGAGAACAGCGCGATCAAGATGAGCGTCGTGATCGGCACGATGAATTCGGTCATCGTCGCCGAGTGCTCGGACAGACCTTCGAGCGCGCCGAGCACCGAGATCGCCGGCGTGATCACACCGTCACCGTAGAGCAGGCCGGCGCCGAACAGCGCGAGCAGGATCGGGATCGCGAGACGGTTGTGTGCTTTGGGCGTCTTCTGCGCGACCAGTGCGGCAAGCGCAAGAATGCCGCCTTCGCCTTTGTTGTCAGCGCGGAGCACGAAGTACAGGTACTTCACGACCACGATCAGCATCAGCGTCCAGAAGAACAGCGACATCACGCCGAGTACGTTCTCGAGCGTCGGCGCGACCGCATGCGGCTTGTTCGACAACAGGCATTCGTTCATCGCGTAGAGCGGTGACGTGCCGATGTCGCCGTAGACGACGCCGAGCGCGCCGAGCGAGAGGAGCGTGAGCTCTCTCCGGCTCGTCGGCGAGTGGCCGTGCGGCACGTGAGTGGCGGTCGTTCGATGCGTCCTAGGATGCGAGGACGCGGCGACGCTTTCGCTCATTTAGGTAGCTCGCTCGGAACTACCACGCGTGATTTGGCACGACGCCAATCACCGCGTGTCGCACCCAAATCTTGATGCGATCTTTATAGCTCGATCTGAAGTCCGAGCTCGACTACGCGATTTGGCGGAAGGCGGAAGAACATTGCGGGAGTCCGCGCGTTACGCGCCAAGAACGAGAACAGAAGCTTGCGCCACTTCGCCATGCCGGACTTTCCCGTAGTGAGCAGTGTCTGCCGGCCTAGGTAATACGTCGTATCGCTCTGAGCGATCGTCAGGTGGTGCTTCTCGCAGCGATTGAGAATCTTCGGAACGTTCGGCTGCTGCATGAAGCCGACGTGCGCGATCACGCGATAGAAGCCCTGACCGATATCGCGCACGGTGAGCGACTGATTGCCGATCGCGAACGGCACGTTCTCGGTCACGACCGAGAGCAGCACGACCTGCTTGTGCAGCACCTTGTTGTGCTTCACGTGATGAAGCAGCACGTTCGGCATGCCATCGGTGCCCGATGACATGAACACCGCGGTGCCGGCCACGCGATGGATGTGCGTCTCGGCGATGTCCGCGAGGAACAGCTCGTCGGGAATCGTCCCGGTCTCCATCATCTTCGACAGCTCCATGCGACCGCGCCACCAGCTGGTCATGATGGTGAACATCGCGACGCCGATCGCCAGCGGGAACCAACCGCCATCGCCGAGCTTGACGAGGTTCGCCGAGAAGAACGAGTAGTCGATGATGATCAGCGGCAGGTAGAGGCCGAGCGCCGCACGCTTCGACCAGCCCCAGTTCTGGCGGCAGATCCTGAAGAACAAGAACGACGTGATCGACATCGTGCCGGTGACCGCGATGCCGTACGCCGCGGCGAGCGCCGTGCTCGAGCGGAACGCGAACACGAGGCCGAGACACGCGACCATCAACAACCAGTTGATCTCGGGGATGTAGATCTGGCCTTCGGCCTTGCTCGACGTATGCACGACCTTGACGCGCGGCAGGTAGCCGAGCTGCACGGCCTGGTTCGCGAGCGAGAACGCGCCGGAGATCAACGCTTGCGACGCGATGATCGCGGCGAGCGTCGCGAGGATGACCATCGGGATGAGCAGCGGCGTGCCGCTGACGAGGTCGTAGAACGGATGCGAGACCTTCGCACCCTCGTGCAGGTAGAGCGCACCTTGGCCGAAGTAATTGAGGAGGAGGCCAGGGAACACGACCCATGTCCACGCGATGCGAATCGGCGTGCGACCGAAGTGACCCATGTCGGCGTAGAGCGCTTCGCAGCCGGTGATGCACAGGACGACCGAGCCGAGCAGCAAGAAGCCGTGCATGCCGTGCGTTGCGAGGAACACGATCCCGTAGTGCGGCGAGAGCGCGGCGAGCACCTGCGGGTACTGCACGATGTACGGCATGCCGGCGGCCGCGATGGACAAGAACCACAGCAGCATGATCCAGCCAAACACCGAGCCGATGCGGCCGGTGCCATAGCGCTGGACGTAGAAGAGGCCGATGAGGATGCCGGCGGAGATCGGAACGATCAGCTTGCCGAAGCTGGGACTCTGCTCTTTGAGGCCTTCGACGGCGCTCATCACCGAGATCGCCGGCGTGATGATGCCTTCGCCGAACAGAAGGCCGGTGCCGAACAACGCGAGCAGGATCGGAATCGCGAGTCGCGTCTTCGACGGCCGCGGCGCTTTCTGCGCGACGAGCGCGGCGAGCGCGAGCGTGCCACCTTCGCCTTTGTTGTCGGCGCGCAGCACGAACACCAGGTACTTCACGACCACGACCAGCGTCAGCGACCAGACGAACAGCGACAGCAGGCCGAGGATGTTGTCGGTCTCGATCACCCGCTGGATGACGGGTTGCGTGCCGTTGAACGTCAGCAGGCCCGATTCGACCGCGGCGCGGTGCGGGTTTTCGTGAGTGAAACATTCTTTCAGCGCGTACAGCGGCGAGGTGCCGATGTCGCCGTAGACGACGCCGAGCGCGCCCAGCGACAGCCATGTCAGCTGCTTCCGGGTGTGGGGATGCAGGCCCTGGCCATGTGACGCGTGCGCGTGACCATGTGCCCCTGTCTGATCGCCGCGATGGCTTCCCGAGACGTGCGCGCCAGCGTGACTCAACTAGCTCTGTGGTAGACCCTGCCGGTAAAGATTTCCATCGATCGGATCAAGATCTCATCAACATCGTGGGGTTGACACGGTGCCGGGCCTCGGATATCGCATGCCCCTATACCTCTGGAGAACGCCGTGAATCTGAACACTTGGAGAGGCCTCCGTTCCGTCCTGATCATCGCTGCTCTGATCGCAGCTGCTGCGTGTGACAAGGGCAAGGGCGGCGGTAGCGGTAGCGGCGGAAGCGGCGGTGCGAAACCGGCGAGCGGCTCGATCGTGATCGGCCACTTCGCGTCGATGACCGGACCGCAAGCGACGTTCGGTATCTCGACCGACCAGGCAATTCGCCTGGCGATCAAAGAGAAGAACGCGAAGGGCGGCGTGAAGGGTCGCCAGGTCGAGCTCGTCACGATCGACGACGCCGGCAAGCAGAGCGAAGCCGCGACCGCGGTCACGCGTCTCATCAATGATCACAAAGCGGTCGCGGTGCTCGGCGAGGTCGCCTCGTCGCTCTCGCTCGCGGGCGGCCCGATCGCACAGAAGTCGAAGATTCCGATGATCTCGCCGTCGTCGACGAACCCGGATGTCACCGACGTCGGTGACTACATCTTCCGCGTCTGCTTCCTCGACGACTTCCAGGGTTGGGTCGACGCGAAGTTCGCGAAGGAAAACCTCAAGGCCACGAAGGCCGCGATCCTCTACGACCAGGCGCAAGCGTACTCGAGTGGCCTCGCCGATTACTTCGACAAGGCGTTCAAGGAGCTCGGCGGTACGATCGTCACGAAGCAGGCGTACACCGGCGGCAACCTCGAGATCAGCTCGCAGCTGCAGTCGATCAAGGGCTCGGGGGCCGAGGTCGTGTTCCTGCCGGGCTACTACTCCGATGCCGGCACGATCATCCGCAAGGCGAAGGAAGCGGGCATCACGGCGAAGTTCCTCGGCGGCGACGGCTGGGACAGCGAAGAGCTGCCCAAGATTGCGGGCGACGCGATCAACGGCAACTTCTTCTCGAACCACTACGCGCCCCAGGAAGATCGCCCCGAGGTGAAGAACTTCGTCGAGAACTACAAGAAGGAATACGGCAAGACGCCAGACGGCCTGGCCGCGCTTGGCTACGACGCTGCGCTCGTGCTGTTCGACGCGATGGAGCGCGCGCCGTCGCTCGACGGTCCCGCGCTGCGCGACGCGATCGCCGCAACGAAGAACTTCACGGGCGTGACCGGCACGTTCTCGATCGACGAGAACCGCAACGCGATGAAGTCGGCCGTTATCGTCGAGTACAAAGACGGTAAGCAGACGATGTCTGCGCGTATCGAGAAGAAGTGAGCGATAGCTTCACAGCTTCCGATCTCCTCCAGACGACGATCAACTTCCTGGCCGTCGGGGGCCTCTACGCGCTGATCGCGCTCGGCTACACGCTGGTCTACGGCATCCTGCGCTTCATTAACTTCGCGCACTCCGACATCGTCGCGTGGGGCGGCTGGATCGCGCTAACCGTCGCATCGGGCGCCGGCTGGCTCGCGAGCGGGCAGTCGCCGGCGTTCGCACTGCCGCTCGTGCTGCTCGCGACAATGGCGCTGTGCGCGGCGATGGGCGTCACGATCGAGCGGCTCGCGTATCGGCCGCTGCGCAAGGCGCCGCGCCTCAACGTGCTGATCACGGCGATCGGCGTGTCGCTGTTCCTGCAGAACGTCGGCCTGCTCAACAAGGTGTTCGGCAATCGTCCGTCGACGATCTCGGCGCTGCTCTCGAACGACGTGCTTGCGACGGTCGGCGGCGTGCACCTTCGCCTCTACGACATGCTGACGATCCTCCTCGCGGTCGTTCTCGTCATCGTGCTCGAGCGCATCGTCTACGGCACGCGGATGGGACGTGCGATGCGCGCGGTCGCATTCGACGAGCGCACCGCCGCGCTGATGGGTGTCAACGTGAACATCGTCGTATCCGTCACGTTCGCGCTCGGTTCGGCACTTGCGGCCGCGGGCGGCATCCTGTTCGCGCTGCGCAACGACCTCCGCATGACGGCGGACACGTCGTGGGTGCTACTCGGCCTCAAGGCGTTCGTCGCCGCAGTCGTCGGCGGCATCGGTAACGTGCGTGGCGCGGCAGCCGGCGCGCTGCTCATCGCGTTCGTCGAGGTGTTCGTCCATCGCTACGTCACCGCAGCGTTCCCCGACAAGCCGTGGGTCGGTCAGCTCCAGGACATTTACGTGTTCGGCATCCTGATCCTGGTCCTCATCTTCAAGCCGAGCGGTCTGCTCGGGAAGGCGACGGTCGAGAAGGTATGAAGTCGCTGCAAGACCGCGTCGACCGGCTGAGGCCCGGGCTGCCGATCACTGTCGGCAAGTCGGTGCTGCCGTTCGCGATCGCGATCCTGCTCGCGTTCACGATGGACAAGCTGATCGGGCCGGCCGTCGGCGCGACGTGGAGCAAGATCCTGCTCGACGTCGGCATCGCGATCTTGCTCGCCGGCTCGCTCAACATCGTCAACGGCTACGCCGGTCAGTTCTCAATCGGTCACGCCGGGTTCATGCTCGTCGGCGGCTACCTCGCCGCGTGGCTCACGTTCTACGGCTCGATCCATTGGTTTGGCGTCAAGACGCCGGTCGGTGGTTTCCTCGGCAACGGCCAGTTGTTGTTCCTCGGCGGCTGCATCCTCGGCGGCCTTTGCGCGAGTGTGTTTGGCGTGATCGTCGGCTTGCCGTCGCTGCGACTGCGCGGCGACTACCTCGCGATCGTCACGCTCGGTTTCGGCGAGATCGTCCGCGTGCTCGGCCAGATCACCGACCGCCAGCCGAAGCGCATCGACGACGTGAAGAAGATCCCGATGAGCGATCTGCTCAACAACCTCGGCGGCGCCGAGGGCTTCTCGCAGATTCCCGGCTACACGACGCTGTTCTTCGTCTACTTCTTCGCGTTCGTGCTGCTCGTGCTCGCGTATCGGCTCAAGTACTCGAGCAAGGGCCGCGCGCTGCTCGCGGTGCGCGAGAACGAAATCGCCGCCGAGGCGATGGGTATCGACACCACGCGCGCAAAGGTGATCGCGTTCGTGTTCTCCGCGTTCTTCGCCGGCATCGGCGGCTCGCTGTACGCGCATCAGGTCGGCGCGCTCGATCCGAAAGAGCTCGGCTTCATGAAGTCGATCGACCTGGTGATCATCGTCGTGATCGGCGGCATGGGCTCGATCACCGGTGTCGTCATCGGTGCGACGATCCTCGTCGTGCTGCCCGAGATCTTCCGGCAGTTCGCCGACTACCGCATGATCGCGTACGCACTAGCGCTCATCACGGTGATGATCCTGCGGCCGCAAGGAATCATGGGCGTCAAAGAGCTGTGGGAGACGTCGTTGTGGCGCAAGCAGGTCAAGGCGCTGCGCGCGAAGCTGCGAGGCGGCAAATGACCGGCGGCACTGTGGAGCGCAGTCCCGCCGGTTCTGTGACACGGGGCGCCCTCGACATCAAGAAGCTGTCGCTCGCGTTCGGCGGCCTCAAGGCGGTCAGCGAGTTCTCGCTGTCGCTGCCCGTCGGCGGTCTCTACGGCCTCATCGGTCCGAACGGTGCCGGCAAGACGACGGTGTTCAACCTCCTGACCGGCGTGTACAAGCCGGACGTCGGCAGCGTCGAGCTCTCTGGACTGCGCATCGACGGCAAGAAGCCGAACCAGATCGCGCGCGCGGGCATGGCGCGTACGTTCCAGAACATCCGGTTGTTTGGCGAGCTCTCGGTGATCGACAACGTGCGCACCGCGGCGGGCGTGCGTACGAAGAGCGGCCTGTTCCGCACGTTGCTCCGCACGCCACTGCACGTCGCCGAAGAGCGCGCGATCACCGAGCGCTGCATCGAGCTCCTCGATGTCCTCGGAATCACCCATCGCCAGGACGAGCAGGCGAAGAGCTTGCCCTATGGCGATCAGCGCCGGCTCGAGATCGCACGCGCGCTCGCGACCGAGCCGAAGGTGCTGCTGCTCGACGAGCCGGTCGCCGGCATGAACACGCAGGAGAAGCGCGAGATGCGCGGCCTCATCCAGTCGCTGCGCGAGAAGTTCGGCGTCTCGATCTTGCTGATCGAGCACGACATGGGCCTCGTCATGGACATCTGCGAGCAGATCACCGTGATCGACCACGGCGTGACGATCGCGGTCGGTTCGCCCAAGCAGATCCAGGACGACCCGGCGGTGATCGAGGCCTACCTCGGCGTTCCCGAGGAGAACGATCCCATTCCGCGCCCCGAAGAAGCGCCGAAGACCGATGCGCCCGAAGCCGCGGAGGCTCCGTAATGGCGCTGCTCGAGATCGATGGGATCGACGTCCACTACGGCGGTATCCACGCGCTCAAGGGCGTGACGATGAAGGTCGAGAAGGGCGAGGTCGTCACGCTGATCGGCGCGAACGGCGCCGGCAAGACGTCGACGCTGCGCGCGATCTCGGGGCTCGTGAAGCCGAGCGCGGGCAGGGTGCGCTTCAACGGCGAAGAGATTGTATCGGCGGGAAAGAGCAATCAGCCACGCTGGAAGAAATGGGTCGAGGGCGATGGCATCGGCGCTCACGCGATCGTCGCGCGCGGGCTCGTCCATGCTCCCGAGGGTCGCGGCATCTTCGCGAACATGACAGTCGCCGAGAATCTCGAGATCGGCGCATTCTTGCGCAACGACGCCGCGCAGGTGCGTAAGGACCGCGATCACGCACTGTCGCTGTTCCCGCGCCTGAAGGAGCGCCTCGCGCAAAACGCAGGCACCCTGTCGGGCGGTGAGCAGCAGATGCTCGCGATCGCCCGCGCGCTGCTGTCGCGGCCAAAGCTGTTACTCCTCGACGAGCCGTCGCTCGGTCTTGCGCCCCAGATCGTCGCGCTGATCTTCAAGATCGTGAAGACGATCGCGGCCGACGGCACGACGATCCTGCTCGTCGAGCAGAACGCACACATGGCTCTCGGTGTTGCGAATCGTGCGTACGTGCTCGAGGTCGGTCAGATCGTTCTCGATGGCGATGCGAAAGAGCTCGCGAAGAACGATCAGATCCGCAAGGCGTATCTCGGCATTCACGACTAACGAATTGCCTGAGCGTCGGCTGCGCCGTGCGCCTACGCCCGTTGAGGCAACGCCGGTCGCCGTATGCGTCGGATCTGTAACCGATGCGTGTCGTCGCACCGGCACTACGGTTGCAACCTCTCCGCTACACAACCCAACCGGAGCGGGACACTATGCCGAACGACAACAAGAACCAGAACCAAGGTCAGGGTCAGAAGAAGCAGGATATCGAGCGCGAGCGTGAGGACGTGAAGCGCGTCGGTAACGACAACGACAATGATCTCGATCGCGACGAGGACCAAGAGGTCACTCAGCGTAACCCGCGCCAGGGCGATCAGGGTCAGCAACAGGGATCGCAGAAGATGGGCAACCAGGGCCAGATGGGCAACCAAGGCCAGGACCGCGATCGCAACAAGCCATGAGCATCATCGAGCTGATCAAACGCGAGCACGACGAGGTTGGTTACTTGTTTGACCACCTCCTCGCGCTCGCGCGCGATCATCGCCACGCCAATGCAGCGGCACGTTGCGCCGCGCGGCTGGTCACGCTCGTGCGCGTCCATTCACACGCGGAAGAGCGCGTGTTCTACGAAGCGCTCCGTACGAAGACACCGGAGCTCAAGGCCTTCGCACTCGCGGGACCACATGAACACGAGGTCATCGACACCACGATCGACAAGCTGCTCGTGCGCCAGCCCGGTGACGACGAGTACCGCATCATCGTGAGGGTGGCGCGCGACCTGTTCCAGATGCACGCACGCGATGAAGAGGAAACTGACATCCTGCCGCTGGTCGCCGAGGCGTTCCCCGCCGACGAGCAGGAAGCCCTTGCCGTCGACATGCTCGCCGAAGAGGCGCGGATTCGCCCGCAAATTCTCCGTCTGATCGGCGCCCCCGCACGCGCGGCCTGATCTGCTAAGTATTGGGGGCTTTATGGCCACCCACGACCTCTCAGCGCATGCCCATCACACCGATGACAGCATGCACAACCGGTCGGGTGAGCGCCGCACGCAGTGGGTCGTCGCGCTGACGGCCGTGATGATGATCGGCGAGCTGATCGTCGGCTATCTGACTGGCTCGGTCGCGCTCAAGGCGGATGGCTGGCACATGGGCACGCACGTCGGCGCGCTCGGCCTCACGCTCGTCGCGTACTGGTACGCACGCAAGCACGCGGGCAACGACACCTTCAGCTTCGGTACCGGCAAGGTCTACGCGCTCGCCGGTTTCACGAGCGGCATCGTGCTCGCGATCGTCGCGCTCGCGCTCGCAGTCGAAGGCGTCGAGAAGCTGGTCGATCACCCGTCCGTCAACTACGACGAAGCGCTACCGATCGCCGCGCTC
>DASUFX010000213.1:0-7782 GCA_036274355.1 Kofleriaceae bacterium
TCGCGCGACCGTCGCGTCGTCGCCTGCCACGGCAGGATTCGCAGAGACCCAGCCTGCACGGGACGTGACGGCGACGGACCCGGCGCGTGCGAAGCAGCGGCTCGCGACGGATCCGACGATGCAAAGCGATCCGACGATCGATGGTCCGATGGCCGCGACGCTGCCCGGACCCCATGGCGTCGCTGATCTGCCGACGCTGCAGCGCATCGACGATTCGGCCTATGCGATCGGCGAAGAGCTCGCGCGCGGCGGCATGGGCAAGATCCTGTTCGCGCGTGACCGCCGGCTGCGCCGCGACGTCGTGATCAAGGTGATGCGGCGCGAGTCGGGCCGCGTCGATCCGCGGTTCGAGCGCGAAGCGTTGATCACGGCACGTCTGCAGCACCCCTCGATCGTGCGCGTCTACGACGCCGGCGTGTTCGGCGATGGTCGCGCGTTCTACGCGATGGAACGGGTGCGCGGCCGTTCGCTCGATGTCGTCATCGCCGACGCGAAGACCGTGCGCGACCGACTCGCGCTCCTGCCGCACGCCATCGCAGTCTGCGATGCGATCGCATATGCGCATAGCGAAGGCGTGCTGCACCGCGATCTGAAGCCGCACAACGTGCTGGTCGGTCCGTTCGGCGAGACCGTCGTGATCGATTGGGGCCTCGCGAAGGATTTGCGAACGAGCCAGGCAGAGAGCGCCAGCGAGGAGCGTCCTGCCGACCCCGATCGCGGCTCTTCGGGCGACATGCTCACCGTCGTCGGAGCCGTACTCGGCACGCCGTCGTACATGGCACCCGAGCAAGCACGTGGCGAAGCGAGCGACGAGCGCACCGACATCTACGCGCTCGGCGCGCTGCTCTACACGTCGCTGAGCGGCGAGCCACCGCATCGCGGTCGCACCGCCGACGAGGTGATCGAGCTCGTCTCCGGTGGCAAACGCGTCCCGCTCGGCAAGCGCGAGCCCGGCGTGCCACCCGAGCTGGCCGCGATCGTCGAGCGCGCGATGGCGCACGAGCCACAGGCACGATTTGCGAGCGCACTGGAGCTCGCCGAAGAGCTGCGGCGATTTGCTGCCGGCAAGCTCGTCGCATCGCACACGTATTCGCTCGGTCAGCTCGTCCGGCGCTGGATCCGTCGCTATCGCGTCACGCTGGCGGTAGCGGCGGTCGCGCTCGTGATCCTCGCGGTCGGTGGTGTGCTCGCCGTCAACAACGTGATG
Source organism: Kofleriaceae bacterium (assembly GCA_036274355.1). Lineage (GTDB taxonomy): Bacteria > Myxococcota_A > Polyangia > Haliangiales > Haliangiaceae > JABFXX01. The sequence goes on from DASUFX010000213.1 coordinate 1,208, forward strand.
ACGGAGCGCGACTTCGCGAACACCGAGCGACTCAAGGCCGAAGCGGCCGAGGATCGCGCGAACACGAAGTACGACAGCTTGCTCTATGGGCTCGCGAAGAAAGCGCTCAGCACGGACCCGAGTCACGCCGCGGCGTGGCTCAAGCTGATGAGTGATCGCGGCCTATCGTGGGACAAGACCCAGAAGGTCGCGATCGATGCAGCGCGGCTCGGCCTCGCGCGCGAGCTACGCGGGCATGCGCAGGACATCGAGCATGTCGCTGTCACGCCCGACGGCAAGTACGTGATCACCGGCAGCGACGACTCGACGGCGCGGATCTGGAACCTCGCCAACGACGCACTCGTTGCCGAGCTCAAGGGCCATGACGGGCCGATCGAGACGATGACGCTGTCGAGCGACGGGAAATACCTTGCGACAGCGGGCACCGACGGCGACGTGCGGCTGTGGGAAATCCCGTCGGGAACCGGCCGTCGCCTTCAGGGCCACCACAACACAGTGCGCGGCGTGTCGTTCTCGCCCGACAACACGAAACTCGCATCGACCGGCGAAGACGGCACGCTGTTTATCTGGGACGTGACGAGCGCGGCGAGCAAGGAGCTACTCAAGCACACCGCCGGCCTGCGTCCCGTGATCTGGTACGACAACACGACCGTGATCGTCGGCGGCTTCGACGGCAAGATGGGTCGCTACGACGTCACGACGGGCAAGGGCAGCATGGTGCAGGCACACGACGCGGAGCTGCGCTGCCTCGCGCTGTCACCGGATCGCCGCTATCTGATCTCGGGCGACGAGAACGGCCTCGTCGCATTGTGGACGGGCGACGGCAAGCGCCTGCGCTCGCTCGGACGACATACCGACGTGACGCGCGACGTGATGTTCACGCCCGACGGAAAATTCGCGCTGTCAGCCGGCGGCGATCCGATCGTGCGCGTATATCCGATTCCCGATGGCAAAGCATACGAGCTCACCGGACACGAGAACGGCATCAAGGGTCTCGCGCTCGATCGCGATGGCAAGCTGGTCGCGTCGGCGGGCCTCGACAACACGGTCCGCGTCTGGACGATCGACGGCAAACCGTTCCGCGTGTTCCTCGGTACAAACGACGCCGTGAAGGCCGTCGCGTTCACGCCGGATCATCGGCTCGTGTCGGGCGCGGAGAACAACATCGCGCGCATTTGGCGGCTCGATGACATCGAATCACCGCCGCCTGGACCAGCAATGCGCCAGTGGCTCGCGACGCACACAAACCTCGAAGAAGAAACGCCTGACGATACGCCGTGACGGTCAGCGGCCAACCGTCCGACGATCCGACGTGACGGTCAGCGGCGAGCTGTCTGCGCAGGCGGCCGGCCGGTCTTGCTCGTCGCCTTCTCCTCCTGCGCACGCGCGACCACGGCTTCCGCGTGGCCCGGGTGCTCTTCCATGAGCTCGGTCACCGTCGGCACAGGCTGCATTTCCCGCTTCAGGGTCTTCTGCTCGGTGGCGATCGCCTGCCGGCGCTCGAGCGCCGGATTCTTGAACTGCGGGTAGCACGGCTGAAAGTACGTGATGTTCTGCCCGAAGCTGCCCTTCGCCTGATCGTTCAGGTCGGTATCCGGGCAGATCAGCGGACCGGGGCGCGTGTTGAGAGCGCTCTGCTCGACGCCCGTCCATACCATCTGTCGAAGACCGGCCACCGTAGGCTGAGGCCTCTCGCCGGCCGGCTGACATCCGATAAGCGCGATCAAGAGAATGCCGAAGCGCATGCACCTTTTGAGGTGCACGCACTGCACCAAGGCGCTCAGCGATTACGCTCGAACGTTTGACGCGCTCGCTCGAACGGGCCTTTATCCACCTGGTAGTCACCGGCGAATGCCGTATCGAGGTCGTAGATCAGGAACAGGATGTGAGCGACGGCGCCAGCCAGTGCTGCGGTCACGGTAGCGTGCAGCCAGAACTTCTGGAACGGCATGAGATACATCGAGCCGATCATGATGAACGCGCCGATGTAGAGCAGTACGTTCATCGCCGTCGGGATTTTGGCCGTCGCTGCCGAGAGACGATTCGTGCGGGTCTCGCTGAGATCATTGAATCGCGCCAGAACCTCGGCGTAGACGGTGTGCTGGCACTCGTTGAGCGGCATGCACGTGTGGATCGCGCTCCACACGCGATCGAGACGCCGACTGACGCGGTCGATGGTTTCGTGATCGCCGCATGTCATCGCTTGCCACTCGTCGGCGATCACAGCCGCGACATAGTCGCGTAGGCCCTGCTGGATCGTGTCGCGCGCCTCGGGTGGCAGTCCGGACGCCGTACGATACAGATCGGTCAACGCGTTCGCTTCGCGATGCACGAAGCCGCGCGCGTCGTTGAACTGTCCCCACACGACGATCACGACGAACGCGAGCAACACGGCGTAGATGCCGCCGAGCACCTGCAGGTAGGAGCCGATCGAATCACCGGACTCGCTGATCGAGTCGAGATCGACGATGTTGCGGAACGCGATCAAGCCCGCAACGCTCGCGATCGCGACCACCCCGATGACCGCGAGCAGGCGTGCCGTCGTCACGAGCCATTTCGGCATCAGCCCCGATTATCACGCGGGGATCGTGACGTGTCACCTCGCCGCGAGCCGATCGCGCACGACGTCGAGCACTGCGAGGGCCGCGTCGACGCGGTTGAACGGCGGCATGACGTACACGCCGGCGACGCGATCGCTGACCGCGTTCAATGCTTCTCGCGCGATCTTGATGCCTTCTTCGCGCGCCGCGGGCCCCGCGCCGGCCTTCGCCATGCGCTCTCGGTATTCTGCCGGGATGCTCATGCCCGGGACTTCGTTGTGGAGGAATTCGGCGTTGCGGTGCGACGCGAGCGGCAGAATCCCGACCATGATCGGCAGCCCGAGCGGCGCGGCGTCGGCAAGGAACGACTCGAGCGTGCGCGGATCGTAAACCGGTTGCGTCATCACCAGCTCGGCGCCTGCACGCTGCTTCTGTTCGAGCCGGCGCAGCTCGCGCTCGCGATCGCGGGCTCCGGGCTCCGCGCCGGTCGCGAGCACGAAGCTCGTCGGCTCGCACTGCTTGCCAGCCGGATCGACACCGGCGTTGAGCCCGGCCGCGATCCGCAACAGGCCGATCGAGTCGACGTCGTAGACCGGGCTCGAATTCGGATAGTCGCCCATCTTCGGCGGATCGCCGGTGATGATGACGAGGTTGCGGATGCCGAGCGCGTGCGCGCCGAGCAGATGGGCGACCAAGCCGAGCAAGCTGCGGTCGCGAGCACACACGTGGAGGATCGGTTCGGCAGCGGTCTCCGCGGCGAGCCGCGCGCACACCGCGAGGTTACTCATGCGCGCCGATGCACGCGGCCCGTCGGCGATATTGATGGTGCCAACGCCTCCCGTGAGCAGCTCGCTCACCGCAGCCTTCGTCTTCGTCAGATCGAGACCGGCGGGGGATGTGAGCTCGACCGACACCGCGAAGCGTTGCTCGGCGATGCGACGTCCGAGCCGGCTGCGCTCCGCAAGCGCGACCGCCGGTTCCGGCCGTACACTCTCGGCGCTGTCGACCTGCTGCACGGACGCGTCCTCGCCGCGTAGCATGCGGATCGCGCCGTACATCGCGCGCGTGTGCTGCGGCGTCGTGCCGCAACAACCGCCAACGATGCCGACGCCACCTTTGAGCAGCCGGCGGGTGTACACGCCGAATGTCTCGGCGTTCGCGACGTAGAGCGTGCGCCCGTCGACCACCGACGGATTGCCTGCGTTGGGCTGCGCGATCACGGGCCGGCCGCGACCCACCATCGCGGTTGTCACTTGATAGAGCTCGGCGGGACCGGCCGAGCAGTTCGCACCGACGGCATCGGCACCGCTCGCGATCAATCGATCGGCGATTTCAGCGGGTGACAGATCGCCGTCACCGTGCCCGGCAACGTCGAACACCATCATTGCGAGGATCGGCACCTTCGCCGCGCGCTCCTTCGCCACGCGGATCGCCTCTTCGATCTCGACGATCGACGCGAACGTCTCGAGGATCAGCGCGTCGACGTCCGCGAGCACGAGCGCCTCGATCTGTTCCGCCAGCGCATAGCGAGCGAGTTTGCGCTCGCGTGCTCCCGCGACGCGAAACGCGACGCCCGTCGGGCCGACCGCGCCTGCAACATAGGCTCGGCCGTGTGTCGCCTTGCGGGCAAGCTCGACGCCGGCACGATTGATGTCGACGACGCGATCGGCGAGGCCGTGCTTGGTGAGGGCAATCCGATTCGCCGCAAACGTGTTCGTTTCGATGAGATCAGCTCCCGCCGTGACGTACTCGTCGTGGATTCGCGTGATCAGATCTGGTTGCGACAGATTGAGCTCGTCGTAGCTGCGCGTGTGCAAGACGCCGCGATCGTAGAGGACAGAACCCATTGCGCCATCGAGCAGTAGTGCGCCAGTGCTCAAGCGCTCGACGAACGGTGCTCGCGGGCTGCTGGTGTCCATCGCCCGCTAACGCGAAGCAAAACGTCGGCCGGCACCGGCGAGCGCCGTGGGCACAGTGAAAATGGCGCGCACTTGCGGCAGCGCGACCGCCGTTAATAGTCGAGCATGCCCAGCTATCTGTTCTCGTCCGAGTCAGTCACCGAAGGTCACCCCGACAAGCTGTGCGACGCGGTCTCCGATGCCGTACTCGATGCGTGCCTCGAGCAAGATCCCAACAGCCGTGTCGCGTGTGAGAGCGTGACGAAGACCGGCTTCGTGTTGCTCGCCGGTGAGATCACGACGAAGGCAGTGCTCGACTATCCGACGATCGTGCGCCAGACCGTGCACGAGATCGGGTTCACGAGCTCGGATATGGGCTTCGATGCGGATTCGTGTGCGGTGATGGTCTGCGTCGCGCAGCAGTCACCCGACATCGCGCAGGGCGTCGACCGCGGCACCGATCCGGCGAAACAAGGCGCGGGCGATCAGGGGCTGATGTTCGGCTACGCGTGCGACGAGACGAAGGAACTGATGCCGATGCCGATCCAGCTCGCGCATCAGCTTGCACATAGGCTCGCCGAGGTCCGCAAGAAGAAGGTCAAGGGCATCGACTGGCTCCGCCCCGACGGCAAGACCCAGGTCTCCGTCCGTTACGAGGACGGCCAGATCACCGGCGTCGAAGCGATCGTCGTCTCGACCCAGCATGATGACAAGGTCAAGCAAAAGACGATCGAGGAGGCGATTCGCGAGCACGTTATCAAGCCCGTCGTGCCGGCGAAGCTCGTCACCAACAAGACCAAGATCCACATCAATCCGACGGGGCGATTCGTGATCGGCGGCCCGCACGGCGATGCCGGCCTCACCGGCCGCAAGATCATCGTCGACACCTACGGCGGCTATGCACGTCACGGTGGCGGCGCGTTCTCGGGCAAGGATCCGAGCAAGGTCGATCGCTCGGCCGCGTATTACGCGCGCTACATCGCGAAGCACGTCGTCGGCGCGAAGCTCGCGAAGAAGTGCGAAGTGCAGTTCGCCTACGCGATCGGCGTCGCCGAGCCGGTGTCGATGCTCGTCGACACGTTCGGCACCGGCGTTGTCCCCGACGAGAAGCTCACGAAGGCCGTGCTCGAGACGTTCGACGCGCGCCCCGGCATGCTGATCCAGGAGCTAAAGCTGCGGCGTCCGATCTTCCGCGCCACCGCCGCGTACGGCCACTTCGGCCGCGAGCTACAGAATTTTCTGTGGGAAGCCACGCCTCGCGTGGACGAGCTGAGCGATAGGGCACGCGGTCAACGGGCGCGCACCAGCAAGCCGCCATCGCAAGCACGTAGCAACAAAGCACAGCGCACTGCTGCTGCGGTTGCTGTGAGCCCAGGGCGCGGCCGCGGCCCCGTCCAACTGTAGTCTCAGCGCGCTTCGAACGCCTCCGCCGTTATCCGAGAAGCCGGCCCGCGAACTGCACAGCATCGGAGCGCCGCTTCTCACCCACGGAGGCTATGTGAGCTCAAAACCCGTTCTCGATCATGTGCTGCGCGAGGAAGCCGACTTCGCGAACCAGGACTACGCGCCGTACGCCAACAAGCTCGAGATCGATCCGAAGATGTTCCGGCGCTACCAGCTCCCGTTGGATCTCGCCGATTGGCGGCAGATGTCCGCACTCCTGCTCGGCGACGTGCGCGGCAAGCTCCTGCTCGATTTTGGCTGCGGCATGGGGGAAGAGTCGATCTACTTCGCCAAGCTCGGTGCGAAGGTCACGAGCATCGACATCTCCGAGGTCGGCATTGCCAGTCTGAAGAAGCGCGCCGCGTACAACCATCTCGACGTTCGCGCCTACGAGATGCGTGCGGATCCGACGAGCTTCGACGACAACAGCTTCGAGCTCGTGCACGGGCTCGGGATTCTCCATCACGTGGGAATCGAGAAGGGGCTCGCCGAGGTCCACCGCATTCTGCGGCCGGGCGGCATCGGCGTGTTCCTCGAGCCGATGGGCGACAGCCGCGTCATCGAAAGCGTGAAGACGTGGCTAATGACGCACGCGCGCTTCCTCGGCAACTTCGATCACGTCACCGACCACGAGCACAACCTGACGTGGAACGAGGTGCACTCGGCGACGCGACAGTTCGCCGAGCACACGCTG
>DASUFX010000214.1:0-2866 GCA_036274355.1 Kofleriaceae bacterium
GCTCCAACGAGGACGTCGCGCACGCCGTGAACGCGATCGGCAACACGCACCTGATGCGCGGCGATTTCGATACCGCCGAGCCGATGTACGCCCGCGCGCTGGCGCTCGCCGTGAACGTCGAGGACCGCCAGCTCGAGGCAATGATCGCGCAGAATCTGGGCGTGATCGCCAGCGTCCGCGGTGACCTGACCGCCGCGCTCGACTACTACCGATCGAGCCTGGCGATCTACCGTGCGCAGTCGGCGCACCGCCAGATCGGCCATACGCTCAACAACATGGGCCTCGTCTACACTCAGATGGAGTGCTACGACGACGCGCGCGCCGCATACGACGAAGCCGTCGTCCACTGCCGTGTCGCGGGCGACGTGCCGCACCGGCTGCTCGCGCTCAACAGCTCGGTGAGCCTGCTGATCGCGCAGGGCGATATCGAGCGCGCCGCGACGGTCGCCGGCGCGCTCCTTCACGAAGCACGCGACGCCGGTGACCAGCGGGCGCTCGGTGAGACGTTCAAGAACCTCGGCGTGATCTGCCGGTCGCGGGGTGAGATCGAAGCGGCCGAGCGACATCTCCGGGAAGCATTCGACAACGCGCTCCGCCGCGAGGATCTGTTGCTCGCCGCCGAAACGGCGACCGAGCAGGCGGAGCTGTTCGAGAAGATGACGAAGAATCGCGAGACGCTGCAGGCGCTCTCGCTGTCACACCGTCTCTTCACGCGGCTGCGGGCCGAGCGCAATCTCGCCGACCTGCAGCGCCGCGTCGCCCGGTTGGAGGATCGCTTCTACCTCGTGGTCGCGCGCTGGGCGCGCGACATCGAGTCCAAAGACGCCTACACGCGCGGCCACTGCGAGCGCGTGGCCGATTACGCCTGCGCGCTGGCGCGCGACGTCGGCTTCGACGAGATGACGATGTTCTGGTTCCGCATCGGCGCCGTGCTGCACGACGTCGGCAAGATCGCGGTGCCGTCAGAGATCTTGAACAAGCCGGGACGCCTGACGGCCGAAGAGCGCGTGATCATGGAGCAGCACGCCGCGGCCGGCGCCGAGCTGTTGTCGTCGATCGAGTTCCCGTGGGACATTCTGCCGATGGTGCGCAGCCACCACGAGCGCTGGGACGGCTCGGGGTATCCCGATCGGCTCGCCGGCGAAGAGATCGCGCTCAGCGCGCGCATCGTCTGCGTCGCCGATGTGTTCGACGCGCTGACGACGGATCGCCCCTACCGCCGCGGCTTCACCCGCGACGAAGCGCTGATGATGATGAACGCCGAGCGCGGCAAGACGTTCGATCCCGACCTGCTCGCTCGCTTCGAGCGGCTGATTCGCGCGACGCGGCTATACAATCTGCCGGCGCAGATGCCGGCGGTCGCGATCGCGAGCTAACGAACCCTACAGATCGCCTTCGTCCGCGTCGTGGAGCGTCTTCAGCTCGACGACCTTCAGTTGCCGCACCATCGACGGCAGCTTGAGAAACGCGACGTCGCCCACACCCTGCCCGAGCAGCGCTCGTCCGATCGGCGAGGCCATGGTGACGTGGCCCTCCTCGAATTCGAGCGCGTCGCCAAAAACGAGATAATACGTTTCGCGCTGTTTGGTTTTCTGGTCCTCGACGACGACCTTCGAGCCCAGACCGACCTTGTCTCGCGGGATTTGCGTTGGATCGATGGATGAGAGCTTGCTCAGGCGCTGACGGAGCTGTCCGAGCCGCGCCTGCACGAACTGCTGACGCTCGAGCGCGGCTTTGTACTCGCTGTTCTCGCGAAGATCGCCGAGCTCGACTGCCTTCCTGATCTCGTTGGGCAGCGTCACGTTGAGCTCGTATTGGAGCTTCTCGACTTCTTCCCCCAATTTTTGCTTCAGTGCTTCGATCATACGCGGACCGCGTGAGTCATAGGACAAAACTTGAGCGCCCGGCCGGAAGGCCGGGCGCGTTGGGCTATATGAAGTTACTCGCCGTGCGAAACCCTCGCAAACGGTAGCCGATGCTGGCTTCGCTTCGAGTCGAGCAGCATGGAGACGTGACGCGGCTGCGCATGGTGAGCGCCGCCGGACGCGCGATCGGAATCGACGTCAGCGCGTACGTCGTGCGCGGCGTCATGATCGACACGGGATTCGCTCACGCGCGGGAAGCGCTGTTGCGGGCCGCGCGATCGTTGAGCGTTCGAGCGGCGATCGTGACGCATTGGCACGAGGATCATGCGGGCAATGTCTCGACGATCGCCGCGCTCGGCGTCCCGATCGCGCTTCGCGCCGACACGGAGGCCGTGCTTCGCTCCTTTCCTCCCATCGAGTTGTATCGGCGCGTGGTCTGGGGCGCGCCGCTCCCACTCGGCGCGCCGATTCAAGGCACGGAGCTCGACGGTCTGGTTTGCGTTCACACCCCGGGCCACTCGGTCGATCATCAGATCGTCTGGGATCCATCCACGCGATCGGCGTTCACGGGAGATCTGTGGCTCGGCGTGCGCGCACGCACCGTCCATTCGACGGAAGATCCGTACACCATCGTTGAAAGCCTGCGCACGCTGCGCGACCTTCGCCCCGCTCGCATGTTCGACGCTCATCGCGGATTGATCGAGCCAGCAGTCGAAGCAATCGATCGCAAGATCGAATGGCTGTCGATGACGCTCGCGACGATCGAGTCGCGGATTGTCGCGGGCGACGATGATTCTACGATTGTGCGCCGAGTGTTGGGCGGAGAGGATCTCGCGGCCGTCGTGTCGCGCGGGAGCTACTCGCGTCGCAATCTCGTTCGGTCGGTGCGTCGCCGGACTCGCCTTGGTTCGATCGGATAGGCGACCGGCTTTGGCCTTTGGGGCCTTTGGTGGGGCCTTTGGGGTCAGACTCCGTTCGCGGCTTCGGGGTCAGACTCCGTT
>DASUFX010000215.1:0-12284 GCA_036274355.1 Kofleriaceae bacterium
CATGCTCGGCGTGCTCGCCGCGCTAGCGGCCTGCCCGAGTGGCGGTGGTGACGGCAAAGTCGCCAAGCCTGTTCCCCCGCCCCTGCCTGGCAATGAAGGCAAGCTGGATCTCCCCGAGATCCCGGCGAAGATCGACATCACCCAGAGTGCGCCGACAGAGGGCAACTCGCCCGCAGCGCGCTCGCCGATCCTCGACATCCTCAAGAACGAAAACGATCGCGAGATCGGTGCGCTCAAGAAGGCATCCGAGCCTGCGTACTACCTCGCATACCAGCTCGTCGAGCAACGCGTGGTCAGCCTCGAAGCCGAGGGTGGCGCGCTGATCTCCGACAACGACGACACCGCGCGTAACCTCGACGTCGAGGTCCGCGTCGGTTCGGCAAAGCTCGACAACACGCGTGCAATCTCCGACGACAACAACAACTTCAACGCGCCACTCACCCGTCGCGGCGTCGTGCCGTTCGGCGAGGACAAGCAGGCGCTGACGAATGCGCTGTGGGTCGAGACCGATCGCCGCTATCACGAAGCGGTCACGGCGCTCGGCTACGTCAAGCAGGACCAATCGACCCTGTCTCACGCGAGCTCGGATCCGGATTTCTCGTCGGCGCCCGCCGATGTCTATATCGAGAAGCCGGCGCAGCTGACGTTCGACAAGGCGCAGTGGATCGACCGGCTCAAGCGCTGTTCGGCGAAGGCGCTCAAGGGCGACGCGACGCGTGGCACCTGCGGCGTCGTGTTCCAGCTGAATACCGCGTACTACGTAAACAGCGAGGGCGCGCAGCTCCAGCTGTCGTGGACAAACGCGCAGCTCTCGGTGTCGGTCGGCGTCAAAGCCGAGGACGGCATGAACCTGTCGCGGCTCGAGCAGAGGTTTGGCCGCACGCCCGCAGACCTGCCGCCCGATACCGAGGTCAACAAGATGATCGAGGAGGTCACGACCGACCTCGACAAGCTGCACGACGCACCGCTCGCCGAGCCCTATGTCGGTCCCGCGATCCTGCAGGGCCGCGCGTCCGGCGTCTTCTTCCACGAGGTGTTCGGCCATCGCATCGAGGGCCATCGCCAGAAGGACACGACGAGCGGCCGCACGTTCGCGAGCTACGTCGGCAAGGACATCGCGCCGGAGTGGCTGAGCGTCTACGACAACCCCGAGCTCGTCACGCTCAACGGCGTCCAGCTCAACGGCTTCTATCGCTTCGATGATGAAGGCGTCAAAGCGCAGAAGGTGCCGCTCGTCGACAAGGGCAAGCTCGTCGGCTTCTTGATGAGCCGCAACCCGATTCCCGGCTTCCCGAATTCGAACGGCCATGGCCGTCACTCACCGGGCCTGCCGCCGGTCGCGCGCCAGGGCAACCTCGTCGTCGAGACCACGCGCAGCGTGCCGTACGCCGACCTGGAGAAGATGCTGATCGAAGAGATCAAGAAGCAGAAGCGGCCGTACGGCATGATCTTCACCGACATCAGCGGTGGCTTCACGAACACCAGCGCGTTCGCGCCGCAGGCGTTCAAGGTCAATCCGGTGATGGCGTATCGCATCTACCCCGACGGCAAGAAGGAGCTCGTCCGCGGCATCGACATCAGCGGCACGCCGCTCGTCGCGCTGCAGTCGATTCGCGCCGCGAGCCGCGAGGTCGAGACGTTCAACGGCGTGTGTGGCGCAGAGAGCGGCTGGGTGCCGGTCTCGGCGTCGGCGCCGAGCTTGATGATCGAGCGTATCGAGGTCGAGAAGGGCTTCATTCCGCCTGACCGGCCGCCGCTGTTGCCGCCGCCATCGTCCATCAAGCAGGAGGGTTCGCGATGAAAACTCGTTATCTTGCCGTCGCGCTCGCCCTGCTCCCCGCCACGACGTCGTTCGCGAAGAAGCCGCCCGAGCCAATGGGCTCGCCGTCGAAGGCGGTCACCGATCAGATCGTCGACGCGATCGCCGAAGAGATGAATCGCGCGATGACGAAGCTCGAGATTCCGGGCGCGCCGCGTCCGTACCAGATCTCGTACAAGATCACCGAAGTCGACGTGAACGACGTCTCGGCGACGCTCGGCCAGACGACGTCGCGGCGTAACCGGCACTTCGTCAATCTCGAAGCGCGCGTGCGCGTCGGCTCGAACGCGCTCGACAACTCGAACTTCGTCGTTCCGGACGGCAGCGAATTCGACGGCACTGCAGCCGCGAACCTGCCGCTCGATTCCGACGAGCGCATCGCACGCCGCGCAGCGTGGCTCGTCACCGACACTGCATACAAAGAGGCGCTGATCCAGCTGCGCGCAAAGCTCGAAGCCCGCCGTGCAGGCGCCTCCTCACGGCCCGCCGACGTGCCGGCATGGACCGACACGAAGAAGGTCGTCAGCGAAGAGCCCGTGCTCGTCGCGCCGCTCGAGACGCTCGACGAGCTCGAGACACGCGTGAAGTCGCTGTCGGCGGTGTTCCGCGATCAACCCGCGCTGCGTGACTCGCGCGTCGCCGCGACGAGCTACCTCGAGCGCCGCTGGTACCTGACCACCGAGGGCACGAGCGTGACCGACACGCGGCGTGCGAGCGGCATCGTGATTGCGGTGAGCGGCCAAGCCGAGGACGGCCAGCTGCTCGGCGATTACTTCCTGCGCTACGGCCACACCGCAAAGGATCTGCCGAGCGACAAGGAGCTCACCGAGGAAGCGAAGAAGCTCGCGCAGTCGGTCACGGCGCTCGTGAAAGCGCCGAAGATCGACAAGTACAGTGGGCCCGTGTTGTTCGAAGGCGAAGGTGCCGTTGGCCTCGTCCGCTTCGCACTCGCACCGCACCTCGGCGGCACACCAATTCCCGAAGGGATGTCGCCGCAAGAGGCGCGGCTCGTCGGCGGCGCGCTGATCGACAAGGTCGGCCTCCGCGTGACGTCGCCGAATCTATCGATCATCGACGATCCAACCGCGAAGGAAGGCGCTGGCAAGGCACTGATCGGCGGCTACAAGACCGACGACGAAGGCGTCGCCGCGCAGAAGGTCGAGGTCGTCAAGAACGGCACGCTGAAGACACTCTTGCTCTCGCGCACTCCGTCCGCGAAGGGCCAAGCATCGAACGGCCACGCGCGGTGCTGCTCGGTGAGCAGCCCATCCGACGGTGGCGCATTCCACGGCAGCGCGACGAACCTATTCGTCACGGCGGCCGGCGGACAGCCGCGCAAGGCACTCGAAGCACGCGTCGCGCAGCTCGCGAAGGGCGAAGGCCTCAAGTATGGCCTCATCATCAAGCGCTTCGACGACGCGGCCGTGACCGGCGCACCGGAGTTCACGCGCCGCGAGCTCGTGCAGATGATCAAGTCGACCGATCCGCTGCTCCCGCCGCCAACGCTCGTGGCGTACCGGGTGTACCCGAATGGCAAGCAGGAGCTCGTGCGTGGCGCGCAGCTCACCGACGTGCCGATCCGCGCCTGGAAGGACGTGCTCGGCACGAGCAAGGAAGTGACCGTCTACAACTTCCTGAACGCGACCGACAGCCAGCTCGCGCAGCGTCTGAGCGGCGGCACCGACGATGGTTTCGTGCCGTCGGGCGGTATCGAAAGCAGCATCATCACGCCCGATCTCCTGCTCAAGGAGATCGATGTCACGACGAGCACGTATGGCGTGCGTCCGACGCCGTCGGTGCCGAAGCTGACGGCGAAGTGAACCTCCGCGTCCACGCGGTCGAGCCGCGCAGTCGGGCCAACGGTCCAGGCGCGCGGTTCGTCGTGTGGCTGCAGGGCTGTACGCTCGGCTGCCCGGGCTGCTTCAACCCGACGACGCACGACCCGTCCAGTGGCAGCGAGACAACGGTCGCCGAGCTCGCGGCGCAGCTCGGTGCCACGCGCGACATCGAGGGACTCTCGCTGTCGGGCGGCGAGCCGCTGCAGCAAGCCGAAGCAGCCGCCGCACTGCTCGACGCGGCGCGTGCGCTCGGCCTGTCGACGCTCGTGTTCTCGGGCTACACGATCGACGAGATTCGCGCGCTGCCCCACGGCCCTGCCGTACTCGACCGCCTCGATGTCCTCATCGACGGCCGCTACGTCGCCGGCGAGCGGCTTGCCACCGGGCTGCGCGGCTCGGCGAACCAGCGCATTCACGTACTGACGTCGCGCTACCAGCGCGCCGATGTCGAAGCGACGCCCGTCGCCGAGATCCGGATCGCTCCCGGTGGCGAGGTCGTGCTCACCGGCGTGAATCCATTGAAGCTCAAGCGCTGATGCAACCGCCGCCGCGGCGTGCTGTCTAACCAGCATGAGCGATCAGTTCGATCTGCGAGATACCCGCGGGCGTCTCAAGAAGCTCGCGCTGGCGGCACTGATCGGCGCGGTGCTCACATTCTTCACCGTGAGGGCCATGATGTCGTCGGGCCACGGCAATCACGACCCGGTCGGCGCGAGCATCATGCCGCTCCTCGGCGTGTTCATCTTCGTGCTTACGACTGCGTTCGCGCATCGCATCGTGTCCAAGAAACGCTGATTGCGCGACGACGATGATGTGGCCACGGTGGCCGCATGCCTCGCCTAGCTGTACCGCGTGGGCTCGATCGCAGAGCGCTGCGCTGCCGCCGCGAATTCCTCGGTCACTTTCCCGGCGGCTATCGCGACGACACGTACCTTGCGTGGGAGCGCGACTACAAAGTCGAAGCGCACGAGGCGTGGGAGCGCGAGCTGTCGCAGGACAAGCTCGACGAGCTCATCGACGCGAGAGAGTTCGACACGATCGCGCAGCACGCGGTCCGCATCGAGTCGCGCACGAATCTGTTGTTCTCGTTCGAGAAGATGGCGCTGCGCGACGCGCTGCGATCACCGGTCGGCGCACGCACGTTCGCGCTCGGCATCAACGAGCTTTTGCACGGCAAAGGTTCGCTCGCCGATCGGTTCGAGAACTGGGTCGACGCCGTCTCGCAGCTGCCGCGCAAGCAGACGCGCGTGCTGACGTGGCCGGTCGTGACCGTGTTCGGCATGATCGGCGCGCCCCGCGAGCACATCTTTCTCAAGCCATGGACGACGCAGATCGCAGCAGAAGCGTACGGCTTCGACTTCCTCTACGAGTCGCGGCCGAACTGGATGACATACAAGAGTCTGCTCGACTTCGCCGCGCGCGTGCGCAGGGATACACGCGACCTGAAGCCGCGCGACATGATCGACCTCCAGTCGTTCATCTGGGTGCTCGGCAGCTACGAGTACGACTAGCTGACGACGCCATAGACGTTCTTCGCCTGGCGCTGGATCTCGATCGAGTCGCGCAGGTTCTCGAACAGCTGGCGCGATGCGGGCAAGCCGACGATCTCGAGATGCGGCGTCGATACGTCGCTCGATACGAGATCGATATGCGCGATGCCGAGGATGCGATCGACGAGGTTCTGCTTGTAGGTGACGTCGCGCACGCGCCAGAGTTGCATCACGTCGATGCGCTTGCTGAACAGGCCGCGCTCGTACTCGACCGCGGTGTTGGACACGCGGAATTTGATCGAGTGCCGGAACAGCGTGAGACCGAACAAGTAGACCGCCGCCATCGCGAGCGGCACGACGACGTTCAGTACCTTCGTCATCAGCGGCGCACCCGACCCATCGATCGCGCTCTTGATCGCCATGATCGCGATTGCGATGAACCCAGCGAGCATGTAGTGGCCGAGGTAGGCCTTCCACGACGGATGCCCTTCGTAGAGCATCTTGCGGCCCTTCGGATCGTCCTTTGACGTTCCGGCCGCGCGCGCGAACGGCGGCGCACCCGTGCCCGGCTCAGGAGCTGGTGCAGCAGGCTTCGCAGTCGGCGTGCCGGCCGGCGGCGTCGCGGTGCCGGCAGGAGGTGCGGCGCTCAAGAAGGAGCCACAGAACCGGCACTTGATCGCCTCGTCCTGAATCTCCTCCGCGCAAAACGGACATTTCTTCATTGCTACATCCGGTAACCAACACCGACCATGAAGTCGAGCTGGATGATGGAGCCGGAGCGCAGGCCGTCCTTCGCCGGGCTGTACGTCAGCGCGAGCGGCGTGACCGTGGCAGAGACGTTCGGCGTCAGCCCGTAATCGAGCGACCCACCGAGGCGCAACGCGAACATGCCGAGCGAGCCTGACGTAGCAGCCGCGCCCTCGGTGAACGGATTGCCCATCTTCAGGCCGCCGAAGAACAGTGCGCCGAGGCCAAGGTCGCCACGCACCGCGATCTTTGGCGCCACATTGATCGTCGCGGCCGCATTCGCGACAGCGGTCGTCATCGTGCCGGTTTCCTTTGCGCCGGTCAGGCCGTTCTCGTACGGCATCGGCGTGAAGTTGAGCGACACGCCGACGTCGACGCTGAGTGAGCCCTGCGTGACGACCGGATAACCGCCGGTGATCGTGATGGCGGGCTTGATGCCGGTCGGCACGTCGCCCATCGACACCTTGCCGACGCCGCCGACGAACCGCGCGTTGAGCGTGCGCGGCTTGACCATGAACTGTCCGGTGACGGCGCCACCGCCGCCATCGCCTTCACCCTCGCCTTCGCCTTCACCTTCGCCTTCGCCTTCCCCTTCGCCACCACCGCTGCCGACGGTCGGACCCGTCTTCGTTCCGGTGCCGGTGCCGGTGCCCGTGCCGGTGCCCGTCTTCGTCCCCGCGCCGGTACCGGTGCCGGTCTTGTTGCCGCCTTCATTCGGCAGCGTGTTGTCGGGCGGCTTCTTCGCGATCGATTCCGCGGTACGTGCGCATTCCTCGAGCTCGGTGATCTTCTGCTCGATCTCGGCGCGCTTCTCCGGCTTGAGCGGCTTCACCGTGTCCTGGTCCTTCAGCGACAGGTAGCGCTTGTAGAAGAACGCGGCGTCCTTGCACTTGCCGCCTTGGCGATACGCCTGCGCGACGTTGTAGAGGTACGCCGGCTTCTTCGAGTCGTTGGTCTCGAGAGCGAAGCCCTGCTTGAAGGCATCAGCGGCCTTGTCGAACTCGCCGAGGTTGTACTGGGTCTCGCCTTCCTTGTACCAATCGTCGGAGGACTTCGGTTGCGCCAGCGCCAACGCGGGCACCAGCAACGCTGCGAACACTAGGCTCTTCTTCATTGCCGAGCTCCATGCGACCGCGCGGGGTCGCAGTAAATCAGTCCGGTCTCTCGAGGCAGGTATCGCACTGCTTCTGACCGCTCCCCTTGCCGCTACCCTTGCCAGCGCCGCTGCCCTTGCCGCCACCACTGGAGACCTTGCGCAACGCTGCATCGAAGTTGATCTTGTCGTTTTTGATCGCGACCGACTTCTTGTAGTCGGCGAAGCCACTCAGCTTCAGCAGCACGGTGACGTCTTTGCCGATCGGCAGGCTCAACGTCTGCGGTGTCTTCTTGCCGATCGGTGCGCCGTTGATCAGGATCTCGGCGCCCGGTGGATTCGACGTGATCGTCACCGCCGCAATCGTCGGGACGACGTCCTTCTGCTCCGCGCTGCCCTTGTTCGTGGGAACCGCGGCGCTGCCTTTGTTCTCGGCGCTGCCTTTGTTCTCGACCGTCATCGCGCTACCTGCCGCTGCACTGCCCTTGTTCTCGACAGGTGGCTGCGGCGGTTGCGGAGGAGGTTGCGGCGGCTGCGGAGGTGGTTGAACTTGCGAGCCTTTGTCGACGACCTGCGAGCCCTCATCGGGCTTGGCGGCCGACTCGGTGCCCTTCTTCTTGTTGAGCAGCATGAACACGCCGCCTGCTGCCAGCACCACGACGAGTGCCGCGGCGATCACGAACGGCGTCTTGCTCTTCTGCGGCTGGACCTGGCCCGCGGCTGCCGACAGCGTCGTCGGCGTCGTCAACGTGCCCGGCACCGGCGAGCGCATGTTCACGCCCGTCATCGGCATGCCCGTGGGCGTGCCCGGCACCGGCGTCATCGGCGCTGGCGTCAACCGCATGGGCGGCAGCGGCGCACTCGATGGCATCAGCTGGCGCTGCATGAACCCGGTGAGGCCGCCGTGCGATTCGACGTAGCCGACCGGGTCGGCCATGCCGCGCATGAACTCGTCCATCGTCGGGAAGCGCATGTCGGGGCGCTTCTCGAGCGCCTTCAGCACGACCTGCTCGACGTGCGGCGACATCATCCGGTACTGAGACGGCGGAATCGGTTGCTGCGTGAGGTGCTGGACGAGGATCTCGCCATAGCCTTCGCCGATGAACGGCACGCGGCCGACGAGCATCTCGTAGAGCACGACACCCAGCGCGTAGATGTCGGTGCGGTGATCGACCGTCGCGCGGCCCTCGCACTGCTCCGGCGACATATAGGCCGGAGTGCCGAGCACGAGGCCGGTGCGCGTCTTGTGCGACGACAGGCCATCGCTGCCGGTCAGCTTCGCGATGCCGAAGTCGAGCAGCTTGACGAAGTCACGCTCGCGGCCGCGCTGGATCAGAATGATGTTGTCGGGCTTGAGGTCGCGGTGAACGATGCTGTTCTTGTGCGACGCGGCGAGCGCATCGGCGACCTGCATCGCGATCATCAGCGCGCGCTCGGGCGGAATCGGCGCCTCAGTCCGGATCGCCTGCGAGAGCGTGTGGCCGGCGAGGTACTCCATGATGAAGTACACGAGCCGGTCGCGGCCGCCCGGGCCGCTCTGGATCACGCCGTAGTCGACGATGTCGACGATGTTCGGGTGACCGATCGCGTTGACCGCCTTGGCTTCCGTGAAGAAGCGGTCGGCGACCTCGGGGTTGGACGCAAACTCGGCGTGAAGGATCTTGAGGGCGACCTTCTTACCGATGGTCGGGTGCTCGGCCAAGTAGACCGACCCCATGCCGCCTTCCCCCAACTTCTGGGTGACCAGATAGTTGCCGACGGTTTGACCGATGATGTGATCTGGCGAGGACGCCCCAGCTTGTGGGTCCATTTCCACTCCGCGAGCCATCATACTAGCTCACAAGCCACTGAAAAGTCGCGGCTACGGGTCCGCCGTGTTAACTCGATCATGATGCGCCCTTTCGTATTGTGGGTGATCGTGGGTGTCCTCGGCCGTAGCGCCTTCGCGAACGACCTTCCCGACGTGAAATCGCGGTCGGCGGTCGTGATCGACTCCGAAACCGGCGCCGAGATCTTCGGCAAGGATGCCGATGAGATCCGCGCAATCGCATCGACGACCAAGATCTTTGTCGCGATGGCTGTGCGCAAAAAGGGCATGGACCTCGATGGTTGGACCGAGATCACGCGCGCCGATGTGCAGCATGCACGCGGTGGTGCGAGAACCCGGTTGGATATCCGCCGCGTCTTTCGCAACAAAGATTTGCTGCGCGCCATGCTCATGGCGTCAGACAACCGAGCACCGACCGCGCTTGGGCGCGCCGCTGGCATGGGGCCTGACGAGCTGGTCGCCGCGATGAACGACATCGCGAAGGACCTGCACCTCAAGCGGACCAAATTTACGGATCCCACCGGATTGCGCGGCAACGTGTCGACCGCGCGCGAGATGGCCCTCGCGCTGCGCGCCGCACTGGAAGATGACGTGTTGCGCGAGATCATGGGCGACCCGTTCGAGCTCATCGTCGGCAAAGGCGGTCGACCGAAAATCGCGTACGGCTCGACGAATCAAGCGCTCGTCGTTCACAAGTACGACGTGATCGGCGGCAAGACCGGCTACACGACGGCAGCCGGTTATTGCTTCGTGACCGGGGCAAGGTTCAACGGTCGGGAAGTGGTGATGACATTCCTCGGCGCACCGGGCAAATCGAGCCGATTTGGTGATTTCAATCGCGTGGCTGCGTGGCTCGAGAGCGGTGCGCCGGGCGCGAAAGTCAACGTCGCGGCGATCGCGAAGCGACCGAAGCTGAAGATCGAAGGTGACGTGCGCGGGCGCGTCGCCAAGAAGTAGGTTTAAGCTTCTCGCGTGACTTGGTCGCGGCGAGAGGTCCTCGCCTCCTTAGGAGTTGCTTCCGCGCAAGCCGCGCTGTGGGCGTGCGGCGCGCCGGCACAGCGCGTTGTCAGGCGCGCGACCGAGGTCAACCCCGAGCTTCGCACGTGGCTGCACGCTGCCGTCGCTACGCTGAAGGGTGCCGGCTTCGCGTCGGCTCACGTGCTCGCGACGAGCCGGCAGCGCACCACCGCCGCGATCGACGTGCTCGGCGCCGGTGTCGCTCGCGCGCGATGTGACGGGCTCGTGATCACGGTGCGCGATCGCGACGGCATGCTGCGCGAGCAGGTGACGAACGATCTATCGCAGGCCGGCATCGCGGCCGCGGTCACCGTGCTCGCCGGCTCCGCCAAGCCCGCGAGCGTCGACTTCGGCAAGACGCCTGCGGCATTTTCGCGGTTCCGCGCCGATCCCGATGTCCTCGCGGACAGTGACATCCTCGCGCGCGTCGCTGCGCTCGCGAAGCGCGATCGAGAATCGCTGTCGAGCCGCATCGTGTATTCGGCAGCGGTGATGGATATCGACGACGCGCGCGTGTGGTCGGTTGCACCCGGCCACGACATGCAGCAGCGGCTCGTGCACGTGAAGAAGTCGGTGACGCGCGTCGCATGGAACGGTACGCGGCCGGTGGTCAGCGAAGTGTCGCGCGCGTGGGCGGGTGGCCTCGACGAGCAGGATCTCGACGACGACGAGCTGGTCGCCGCACGCGAAGGCGCGCTCGCGTTGATGACGCCACGCGCGTTCGAAGATCACGAGTACGCGTTCGCGCTCGAGCCCGCGGTGGCTGCGGCTGTCATCGACGCCGCCGTGCAATCGCTGTTCACGCCGAGCGCGGCGCGCCGACCCGAGGTCGCAGCAGTGCTGCCGATCGGCGCGAAGGTGATGTCGCCGATCATCACGGTCGTCGACGATCCGGGTGCTGCACGTGCGTACGGTGGCTTCGTATTCGACGACGCGGGCGAGCCCGCAGCCGCACGCACGCTGATCGAGCGCGGCACGATCGCGGCGCGGCTGGATCGCATACGGCGTCCTGGTCACGTCGGTCGCAGCGACCCGTACGCCTCGCACTTGCGAGTCACGCCCGGTGCGATCGAGCAGAATGACCTGCTCGACGACGGCTTCCTGCTCGAGGGGCCGCTCGGCGCGGTCGTCGATCCGACGAGTGACCGTCTCGTGATCTCGGTCGCACGCGCGCGCGAGCGCGTCGCCGGCAAGCGAACCGGCCGCATGTTCGCCGAGATCGAGCTCGTCGGTGAGCTGTCGAAGATCATGGGCTCCGTCGACGGGCTGTCGAAACAGACGAAGACGATCGGCGTGCGCGATGAGGTCGATGGCCAACCGCGCTGGCGATCGATCGAGGCGCCGTGGGTGCGTGGCAAAGCGCTGCTGCGTGCGCGCAGGAGAGCGGTGTGATCACGCGGCGCGAGCTTGCGAGCACGCTCGCCCGACGCGGCCTCGCCGATTGGGTCGTCGTCGAGCGGACACAAGATCTCGCGTCGATCGACGAGCGCACGAAAGTGAAGCGCGTCGAGCGTCGAGTCGTGTGGTGCGTGACCGTGCACTTCGATTCGCCGCAGGGTCGCGGCTCCGCCCACGTGACAGTCGACGCGGTGGACGGTGCAGCGAGTGCAGCGGTCGAGCAAGCCGTCGCGCTCGCGCAATCGTCGATCGGTCCCGCGTGGATCTCGCGGCCTCTCGCCGCACCTGCGCGCGTCAAGCTCGAGGACACGTCGCTCGCGAAGCAAGCACCGGTCGACATCGCGGCGGATGTGTTGAAGAAGCTCGCCCGGCCAACGGCGGTCGCCGCACGCGCGACGGTGCTCCGCGAGCACGTCAGTGTCGTCGCGCGGCAAGGCTTTCACACCGAGTGGACCGCGACGCTGCTCTCATGCGATGCGCTGGTGGCGGCAAACCAGCGCAGCTTGCTGATCGCTCGTGGCGCGCGCCAGCGCAGCGCCCTCGAGCTCGACACTGCAGTGACAGCGGCACAGCAGGATCTCGATCTTGTTGCGAAGGCGGGCGCGCCGACGGCAGGACCGTGCGCGCTCGTGCTCGCGACCGACGCGATGCTGCACGATGGGCTCGGCGTATGGGCGACGTTCGCGAACCAAGCCGACGCGGTCGTCGAGCGGCAAGGGCTCACGCGCTACCGCGAGCACACGCCGATCGTGCCGGGTGCCGAGCAAGTCAGCGAGCCGCTCACGATCACGAGCGATGGCGCGAGCGACTACGGCCTGTTGTCGGCGCCGCTCGGTGATTACGGCGATGCCGTGCGCACGTTTCCGCTCGTCAACCGCGGTGTGGCCGTCGGCCTCGGACTCACGCCGCGTGAAGGTTCGCTGCGGGGGCGTGATCCGAACGGCGGCGTGCGTAACCTCGTCGTCGAGCCCGGCGGATGGTCGGGTGAGATCGACGGCAGCCAGCCGGTGCGCATGGTCGAAGTCCGCCGACTGCGTAGCCTCTCGATCGATCC
>DASUFX010000216.1:0-4852 GCA_036274355.1 Kofleriaceae bacterium
CGCCAAAGAAGCCGTGGCAAGCCCCGAAAAGGTACGTGAACACGCGCGGTCCCACAACATTTGCTACTTGGGATCAGCCCCGCATGGTAAGTGAGCGCCATGTGCGGGGTGTTCGGCATCCATGGTCATGACGAAGCGGCCAACATCGCGTACCTGGGCATGCATGCGCTCCAGCATCGCGGCCAGGAATCGGCAGGGCTCGTAGCCGCCGATGACGGCAAGCTGCGGCGGCACGTCGCGATGGGGCTCGTCAGCGACGCGTTCAACCGGGACGTGCTCGCGAAACTCCCCGGTTCGACAGCGATCGGCCATGTCCGGTACTCGACCGCGGGAAGCTCGGAGCTGCGTAACGCGCAGCCGTTCCTGTTCGAATACGCCGGTGGCTCGGTCGCGATCGCGCACAACGGAAACCTCGTGAATGCGTCCGAGCTCCGCGCGGAGCTCGAAGCGTCCGGGTCGCTGTTTCAGACCTCGAGCGACACCGAGGTCATCGTTCATCTGATGGCGAAGGCGCGCGAGCCTGATGTGCTCGGCAAGCTGCAGTCCGCGCTCAAACGCCTGCGCGGCGCCTACTCGCTGATCATCCTGACGACCGAAGGTACGAGCTCCAAGATGATCGGCGTTCGCGATCCGAACGGCTTCCGGCCGCTCGTGCTCGGCCGGCTCAAGGATGCGTACGTGCTATCGAGCGAGACCTGCTCGTTTGATCTGATCGAAGCGGATCTGCTCCGCGAGATCGAGCCCGGCGAGATCGTCGTGATCGAGAAGGGCGGGATGACCACGCACCGGATGCCGGAGTCGACGGTCGTCGACCGCACGTTCTGCGTCTTCGAGCACGTCTACTTCGCGCGGCCGGACTCGCTCGTCAACGGCAAGAGCGTGTACCGCGCGCGAGAGAAGATGGGCATGAAGCTCGCGCTCGAGGCGCCCGTCGAGGCCGATGTCGTCATTCCGGTCCCCGACTCGGGTGTGCCGGCTGCGATCGGGTACTCGAAACAGAGCGGCATTCCGTTCGAGATGGGCCTCATCCGCAGCCACTACGTCGGCCGCACGTTCATCGAGCCGCAAGATTCGATCCGTCACTTCGGTGTGCGCCTCAAGCTGTCGCCGGTGCGCTCGATCGTCGACGGCAAGCGCGTGGTCGTCGTCGATGACTCGCTCGTGCGTGGCACGACGAGCCGCAAGATCGTCAAGATGCTGCGCGCGGCGGGTGCGAAAGAAGTGCACCTGCGTATCAGCGCGCCGCCGACGACGCACCCTTGCTACTACGGCATCGACACGCCGACCCGCAGCGAGCTGGTCGCCGCCTCGCACTCGGTCGACGAGATCAATCGCTACGTCACGAGCGACTCGCTCTCGTATCTTTCGCACGAAGGCATGATGCAGGCGGTCGGCTCGGAAACCGGCAAGGGCTATTGCTCGGCGTGCTTCACCGGCAAGTACCCGGTGGCGCTCGGCCAGGGCGCCGACCTTGTCACTCTCCGTCGGGCCAAGGTATAGACGTACGCCATGGCGATCGAAGGTACCGATGTGCGCGCGGTGCGCGCGCAACTGAAGGAGCTCTCCGGAAAGGTGACAGAGCTCCGGAGGTTGCTTTGACGTCGACCACAAGCGCCTGAAGATCGAGGAGCTCGACTCCGTCGCGGCACGGCCGAACTTCTGGGACGACCAGAAGAAGGCGCAGACAGTCTTGCGCGACAAGAAACACCTGGAGCAGGTCGTTGGCGCGTGGGACGCGCAGGTGCGCGCGCTATCGGATGCCGAGGTGCTGCTCGAGCTCGCTGAAGAAGCGAGTGACGAGGCGAGCGCGAAGGAAGCCGCGGGCAGCGTCGTGACGATCCAGAAGCAGCTCGACGAGCTCGAATTCAAGCGCATGCTGTCCGGCGAGCTCGATGGCGGCGGTGCGATCGTGCAGATCACGTCGGGCGCCGGCGGCGTCGACGCGAGTGACTGGGCACAGATGCTCATGCGCATGCTGATCCGCTACTGCGAGCGCAAAGGCTGGAAGGTCGACGTGCTCGAAGAGACGCCGGCCGAAGAAGCCGGCATCAAGCAGGCGACGTTCACTGTCGCCGGCGACTACGCGTACGGCTTGCTCAAGGCGGAGAACGGCGTGCATCGCCTCGTGCGCGTGTCGCCGTTCGATGCGAACGCGCGCCGGCAGACGTCGTTTGCCGCAGTGACGGTGACTGCCGACATCGACGACGACATCGAGGTGCAGATCAACGACGTCGATCTGCGCATCGACACCTATCGCGCAGGCGGCGCCGGTGGCCAGCACGTCAACAAGACCGACTCGGCGGTGCGCATCACGCACATGCCGACCGGCATTGTCGTGCAGTGCCAGAACGAGCGCAGCCAGCACGCGAACAAGGACAAGGCGTTCAAGCTGCTGCGCGCCAAGCTGTACGACTACGAGATCGCGAAGCGTGAGGCGAAGGCGGCCGAGGATGCGAAGAACCGGCTCAAGATCGAGTGGGGCTCGCAGATCCGCAGCTACGTGTTGTTCCCGTACCAGCAGGTCAACGATCACCGCACCGAGGTGAAGACGTCGGATGTCACCGGCGTGCTCGACGGCGATCTCGACGAGCTCATTCGCACGTTCTTGCTGCAGGCCGCGAACGCGAAGACGAACTAGCGCGAGCGCTACTGGCTCAGCGGCACTTGCGGCAGGTTCGGATCGCGCGGCGTCTCCAAGCGGGCGCGGTTGACCGAGCCATCGGGATTCGCGGTCGCAGGAATGTACGTGCTGCCGGGCGGACCGCTTTCGGGCATGCCGAGCCCCTGCCGGACCAAGTCGAGCGTCTTGCCGGGTTTGTCGAGCAGAGACATGAGGGTCATCGGGCCGCTGCCAGGCGAGCCCGGCTGAGGCAGGCGCATCTGCCACTGACCGCCGGTGGCGGTGACGAGAACGTCGTCGTCGAGCGTAACGAACGTGTCGAGGTTGGGCATGGCCCGCATGCCGTTCACGGCGTATGCCACGCGCAAGTCGGTTGGTCGCTGCGCTGCCGCCGCCGACCTGATTCCTCGAGTAGACGGTACTGTGCCGTCGGGGTTACGAACCCGCGCGTTCGATCGCGGCGAGTAGCGCGTCGGGCGTGTGGTCCGAGCCCTCGAACTTCTTGTGACCGATGTAGATCGTCGGCAAGCCGTTGAGCGTCTTGCCGTCGGCCATGTCGCGCTTGATGCGCTCTTGGAGCTCGGTGCTCGCGAACGTCGCGCGATACTTCGTGACGTCGCAGCCGAGCCGCACGGCGATCGCTTCGCAACCGGCGGGCGTCAGGTCCTCGACGTTCGCGGTGAACAGCTCGTGCGCCATCGCATCACCTTTGCCCTGCGCGTCGGCGCTGCACCACGCCATCGCGGCGGGAACCGCATAGGTATGGCCGGGCAGCGGCACCATCTTGCGGACGATGCGCACGGTCTTCTGCGTCTTGCCGAGCGCCTCGGTCAGCTTCTGGTCGAGCGCGCGGCAATACGGGCACTGAAAGTCGACGAACTCGACGATCGTGACCTGGCCGGGCTTCTGCTCCTTCGCGACGAATTCGGGAACCGGCGCATTCGGCGCGTCCTCACGCTGCGCGTACAGCCCGAGCCCGAGCACGACGAGGCCGACAGCGGGCAGGGTAGCGGCGATGTTGGACAGCGTCGCGCGCACCGTGCCGGCGCCTGCGACGATGAGGATCGCCGAGGCGATCGCAGCTGGATCGGCGATCAGGCACAGCTTGCACCACGCGCCGATCGAGAATGCCTGCAGCGCGATCAGCCCGATGCCGACGGCACAGCCCACTGCAGCGAGCGCGACGCGCAGCTTCGGCTTCTCCCAGAATGCGAGCACGCTCATCGCGACGAAGTACACGATGCCGAGTACTGGCATCGGCACACCGAGCGGATGCGCCCAGCCGGATTGCCGCACCGTCGCGCACCCCGCTTCGGCGCAAAACGTTGGCGCCGGATTCAGGTAGTCGACGAGGCTCGCCGCACTGGCGCCGAGCCCGATCAGCGCAAATGCGAGCGCGAAGAATGCGAGCGCGCGGGAGCGCATACCGCAAGAACATAGCGCGACCAGGGGCGAATTCCTCGACCGTCTGCACCGGCGCGAAATTCCCGGGAGCTAGCTTCGCGAATGCGCGCTGAAGAACTCCCAGATTCTCTCGGCGCCGTCGAAGTCTCGGCTCGTTCCGCCGATCAGCGCGCGGGGCAAGTACTGAGGCCCGCCCGGCCACGTGTGACCTGCGCCGTCGAGCGTGAGCAGTTCGACCGCGAGAGGCGCCGGACACGCGAACTGCGTGCGTCGCGTGCGCGACCCGTCGCTGGTGTCGATGTCGGGCTCGTCGACGGTCGCCTCGGCTCCCGTGCAGCCGTCAGCGTGCGCAAACGTCGCGGTCGAGAGCGTCGCTGACAGCACGCTGCCGCGGCCATGACCGTGCGCGATACTGCCGCCCTCGTACGGCACGAGTGGATCGTCGGTCCCGTTGATCGCGAGCACCGAGACGGGCACGCGCGGTTCGCAGCGAATCGTCGCCGGTAGATTGCCGATCACCGGTGCGATGCCGGCGAGCCGATCGGCGAGCTCGCAGCCGACGCGGTAGGTCATCATGCCGCCGTTCGAGGCGCCGGTGACGTAGACGCGGCTGCGATCGATCGCGTGCTCGCGCGCGGTCTCGTCGATCAGCGACGCGACGAAGCTGATGTCGTCGATGGCGGTGTCGAATTCGGGCCGGCCATCATTCCAGTGATGATCGATCGCGTCGGGATACACGACGACGAACTGCTCGCGCGCAGCAACGGCATCGAAGCTCGTGAGCCGCTCCATCTGCCGGCCGGTGCTGCCATTGCCATGCAGCGCGAT
>DASUFX010000217.1:0-12291 GCA_036274355.1 Kofleriaceae bacterium
CCGATCATATCGATCCGCAATCTCAACAAAGTCTACGCCTCCGGCTTTCAGGCGCTGAAGAACGTCAACCTGGAAATTCGCCGCGGCGAGATCTTCGCCCTGCTCGGCCCGAACGGCGCGGGCAAGACCACGCTGATCGGCATCGTTTGCGGCATCGTCAACGCCAGCGGGGGGCGGGTGACGGTGGACGGTCACGATATCGTGTCCGACTACCGGGCCGCCCGCGCGCTGATCGGGCTGGTGCCGCAGGAACTCACCACCGACGCCTTCGAAACGGTGTGGGACACGATCCGCCTGAGCCGCGGCCTGTGGGGTCTGCCACCCGACGCCTCCCACCTCGAGAAGGTGCTGAAATCGCTGTCGCTGTGGGACAGGAAGGACGCCAAGATCATGACGCTGTCCGGCGGCATGAAGCGCCGCGTTATGATCGCCAAGGCGCTGGCGCACGAGCCGCAGATCCTGTTCCTCGACGAGCCAACCGCAGGCGTCGATGCGCGCGGCCGTGCCGAGCTGCTCGAGCTGATGACCGGCTTGTCGCGGTCCGACGAGCTCGCCGCGATCTTGGTCACCCACAACCTCGCCGCCGTCGCCCAGACGGCCGAGCGCATCGTCTACATCGAGGCCGGTCGCGTGCTGTGCTGGGGCCTGCCTCAAGAGCTACTCGGCCAGGAATCGCTGACGGCGCTCGCCGCGTTCCAGGCGGCTGACCACCACGCGCACGCCCGCGACGAGGAATGATGGGCTTCCTCACCGAGCCACTCGCGTACGAGTTCATGCAGCGCGCGCTGCTCGCAGGCATTGCAGTCGCCGCGGTGTGCGCGGTGATCGGCGTGTTCATCGTCCAGCGCGGGCTCGCGTTCCTCGGCGATGGCCTGGCACACGCTGCGTTCGGCGGCATCGCGATCGGGCTCTATCTCGGCGCTTCGATCGAACATGCGGTATGGATCGCGATTCCGTTCACCGCCTTGATCGCGCTCGGCATCGGCTACGTGCTGCGCCGCTCCGCGTTGCGCGGCGATGTCGCGACCGGCGTGTTCTTCGCGTTCGCGTTCGCGCTCGGCGTGCTGTTTCTCGGGCTGCGGGGGGCGTCCGATCGCCCAGTGCAGGTCGAGCACTTGCTGTTCGGCAACATGCTCTCGGTGACGCCGACCGTGCTGCATGTCGTCGTCGCGGTCGCCGTGCTCGCATGCGTGATCACGTTCGTGCTGTGGTCGCGCTTCGCCTATGCGATCTTTGATCCCGAGCTCGCGGCGATCTCCGGCGTGCCGGTCGCTGCGCTCGAGTATCTGTTGCTCGCCCAGACTGCCGTCGTCGTGGTCGTCGCGGTCAAGACGGTCGGTGTCGTACTCGTGTCGAGCTTCGTCGTGATTCCCGCGGCGACCGCGCGGCTCGTCGGCACCTCGCTCGCCACGGCGACGATCCTCGCGCTCGTCATCGGTACCGTCGGTGCGGCCGTCGGCCTCATCGCGAGCTATCACCTCAACACGCCCGCAGCGGCGACCATCATCTTGATCCATAGCGCAGGCTTCGCGGGCGCCTTCGCGTGGTCTCATATCCGGCGGTGAAGAACGCCCGTATTGGTGTGGTCGGGTGCGGCACCGCGGGCGCCGCTGCTGCGATCTTGTTCGCACGCGCTGGCAACCACGTCACCGTGCTCGAGCGTGTCGCCGCGCCCGGCCCAGTCGGCGCCGGCATCATGATCCAACCGACGGGCCAGGCGGTGCTCGGCCGACTCGGCTTACTCGACGCGATCGCAGCGAAGGGCGCGCGCATCGATCGCCTCTGGTTCCGCACGCACACCGGGCGCACGCTCGTCGATCTGCATTACGCAAAGGTCGATCAGGCGTGGTTTGGCATCGGCCTGCATCGCGGCGTGCTGTTCGAAGCGCTCTATAACGCCGCTCGTCACGAGCCGCGCGTGACCGTGCATACCGGCTGTGCTGTCACCGGGCTCCGCCGCGACGGCGACCAGACCTGGCTCGTCGCACCGGACACCGAGCACGGCCCGTTCGATCTGGTGATCGTTGCCGACGGCTCGGTGTCCGAGCTGCGCAACCACGCCGGCGAGACGAAACGCGATGCCGCGTATCCGTGGGGCGCGCTGTGGTTCGTGGCCGATGATCGCGAGGGCGTGTTCCAGCGCGAGCTGTATCAAGTCGGCGTACGCGCGCGCCGGCTCTACGGCGTGCTGCCGACCGGTCACGCACCGCGCGGTCAGGGACCGGTCGTGAGTTTGTTCTGGAGCCTCGCAGCGAGCGAGCTCGACACGTGGCGCGCAGGCGGACTCGCAGCGTGGAAAGCCGAAGTCGCCGCGATCGATCCACGCGTCCAGTTCGTGCTCGATCAGATCGACTCGGTCGAGCAGATCACGTTCGCGCGATATCGCGACGTCCAGATGACGCGCTGGCACGATCGCCGCGTCGTGTTCATCGGCGATGCCGCACACGCGACGAGCCCGCAACTCGGCCAAGGCGCCAACCTCGCGCTCGTCGATGCACTCGTGCTCGCCGACGCACTTGCCGCCGCACCGTCGCTGGACGCTGGCCTCGACCAGTACGTGCAGAATCGGCGCGGCCACCTTCGCTACTACCAGCGGATGACGCGCTGGTTGACGCCGCTGTTCCAGTCGAGCTCGCAGCTGCTCGGCTGGTTTCGCGACTGGACGTTTCCGATCGCGAACCGCGTCCCGCCGCTGCGTAACCTGATGATCAAGACGATGGCTGGAGTCTCCATGGGCTTCGTGGCCCGACCACTGAAGTTGCCACTTTCGCTCAAGCCCTGAAGATCACGAGGCCTGACCACGGCACACCGCCTGCTGAGGGGAACGGCGCCATCATGCGCATCCTTGCTTCCCTTCTAGTTTGCTTAATCGCCTGTACCGATACGTCCGGCGGCCCCGACGAGGAATGGGGCATGGACGGTCCCGTCGACCCGTTGCCACCCCCTGGCAAAGAAGACTCGCAGTACCGCAAGGGACTGCTCGTCGCGACCAACACCTCGCGCACGCAGGTGTGGACCGCGAGGAACAAATGGGAAGACACCGACACGCCGGCCGCGCGCGCCGCCGGTCTCGCGTGGACCGCGAACAGCGGCCTCACCTGGGATCAGAAGTACGCCGCGTGGCTCGACTCGCTGGAGTGGGTCCCGTCGCTCGACAACTATTCGACGACCGTTCGCATCACGACGCCGTGGGGCAAGTCGCTCGCGTCGCCGTACCTCGAGTGCGCCGAGATGGGCTTGTTCCTGCGCATCACGTTTGCTGCCTGGTACGAGCTGCCACTGCAGCTCGAAGCGATCTCGAATGGCCAGCGCGTCTACTTCGGTCACTACGGCGTGCGCACGGCCGCGGGTCGCTTCTCCGGCACGCCCGAGTTCGCGATCCAGTACAAGGACTACACGTCGAGCACGACGTGGAAGACGAACTGGCCGAAGGACAACACGCTGCGCTCGCGCAAGTTGTGGGGCGGCACCGACGAGCAGCCCGAGGTCGGCGCGAACCAGGTGTTCGGCGCGTACGTCGACGAGATTCACCTCAACAAGCGCGCGGCGTACTTCACCGTGCTCGCGCTGAACTACCTGTCGTCGGCAAACCTCGCCGACACCGCGAACACGTACAACATCGTTCCCGAAGCGGTGCGCCCCGGCGACATCCTGCTCGAACGCTGGCAGCGCTCCGGTATCGGTCACACGCTCGTCGTCAAAGAAGTGGTGCCGATCAGCGAGACCAGCCTCGACGTCACCACGATCTCGGGCTCGATGCCGCGCCGCCAGGGCGTCAAGCAGTCGGGGCAATCGTCGAAGAGCTACTTCACGAGCCAGTACACCGGCGGCGACGAGCTGTCGGATGACGGCACGCCGTACAGCAAGCTCGGCGGCGGTCTCAAGCGGTTCCGCGTGACGAAGAACGTCGGCGGCTACTGGACGAACACGTGGATGCAAGCGGACGAAGCGCACTGGATCAACTCGCTCGACTACGCACGCATCGGTGCGCGCCCTGCCCGCTTCGAAGCGCTGCTCGGCCAAGTCTCGCCACAGCAGATGAAGACCGAGCTGCTCGCGCAGATCGCCGACGCACGTCACCACCTCGAGCAGTACCCGGCATCGTGCTCGGCCCGCGAGCGCCGTGAGACCGCATTCAACGCGCTCTACTCGATCGCGTATCAGCTCAACACCACGCGGGCCGCCCTCGACAAGCAGTACCGCACCGATGCCGACTACGTGCTCGGCGAGCTCGAGTACACGAAGAGCAAGACGTGCTGCTGGAACAGCTCGACCGCGGGAATGTACGACCTGATCATGAAGAAGGCGGCTGCCGACAAAGCATCGGCCGATGCTCGCCACGTCTGTGAAGTACCGACGGTCTTCGCCGCGCGCAGCGACGGCTACAAGCTGTGGTCGGACTACGCCGCCTCGGTCGGCCGCGCCTCCGAGTGGAAGGCGTGGACGGAGGACGAATCGTGTCCTCAGAAGAACGTCGCGATGGACACCCAAGCCGAGCTGTCCGCGACGCCGTATTGCTCGCTGTGATCAGCGCGTACCGGACACGCACCATTCGACGCCCGGGAAGCGCAGGCCGCCATCCGCCGTCGCGAACGGCGCGATCGATTCGGCGAGCTTCTGCTTGAGCTGCGCCAGCTCGCTCTCCGGCAGCGTCGCGATCGCACGCTCGAGTGGCCCCGCCATCACGCTGAAGATCTCCCAGTGCTGGGCGACCGACGCGAACGTCCACGTGATCGCGACGCGCTCGACGGTGACATCGGTGAAGCCGGCGTCGCGCACGACGCGCTCGAGCGCACCCGGCGCGGCGAGCCGGAATGGCCCCGGCGTATCCGGAGCCGGCGGCGGCAGCTTCAATGCTTCGGCGAGGGGGCCAAACAGCGTCGCGAACGCCGGGTTCGCTTGTGGCTCCGCCCACGCCGAGAACGCATAGCGCCCGCCCGGCTTGACCACGCGCCGTAGCTCGCGCACGCCCGCGACGATGTCGGGGAAGAACATGAAGCCGTCCTTGCAGGTCACGGCGTCGAAGACCGCGTCGGGACCGCCGAACGTCAGTGCGTCGACCTCGCGCGTCTCGATGTTGCGGAGCCCGCGCGCGGCGGCCTTGTTTCGCATTCCGGTCAACATCTTCGGAGAAATGTCGATCCCCACGACCTTGCCGGTCGCACCAACCGCCTCGGCGAGCAGGAGGCCCGGGATCCCCGTACCGCACGCGACATCGAGAATCTTCTGTCCGGCGGCAGCGCCGGATGCGCGCACGAGCCAGTCCGCAACCGGGCGCATGACCATCTCGTGCCAGTCGTGCCACGTCTCCCAACCACTGACCTCGCGCTCTCGCGAGTAGAACTCCATACGCTGCTCGTTCATCTCGTGCCTCCACGAACAAGGTAGTCGTCTGCTCGCCACGCCGGAATACCTACGAGGGAACTGGATCGTTTCCAAATTGGAAATAATATCGGCCGATGGACACGGTCGATGGCATGCGGGTCTTCGTGCGCGTGGCGCAACGCGCGAGCTTTGCCGCCGCAGCGCGTGAGCTGCGGCTCTCACCCGCTGCGGTAACGAAGCAGGTCGCCGCACTCGAAGCGCGCGTCGGCGCACGCCTCCTCGACCGCACCACACGCAGGGTTGCAATGACAGAAGCCGGGCGTGTCTACCTCGAGCGCTGCCTCGAGTGCCTGCAGACGTTCGATGACGCCGACGCCTCGGTGAGCGAGCTCTCGGTTGCACCGCGCGGCCAGCTCCGCATCAGCGCGCCGGTCGACATGCATTCCCAGCTGCCGCCCGTGCTCGCCGAGTTCGCGCGCACATATCCCGATGTCCGCATCGACCTGCAGCTCTCGAATCGCGCGATCGATCTCGTCGACGAAGGCTTCGACCTCGCGATTCGCGCAGCACCGATGCTCGACGGCCGCCACGTTGCCCGGCCGCTCGCTGATCTACGCCTCGGCGTCTACGCATCGCCGCAGTATCTGCGCGCGCACGGTCGACCACGCAAGCCCGCAGACCTCGCACGGCACCGCGCGCTCGTGTTCGTCGAACCGCGCCTACGTAATACGTGGATGTTCGAGCGTGACGGCAAGCAAACCAGCGTCGAGGTGAATGCCACGATCACCGGCAACTCGGGAGACGTCCTACGCGAGATGACGACTGCCGGGCTCGGCGTCTTCATGGCACCGAGCATGGTCGTCGATCGCGCGGTGGCCGCTCGGCAACTCGAGCGCGTGCTCCGCGAATGGACGGTCTTGCCGAAACCGAAGCTTTGGGCCGTGTACCCACACCGGCGGTTCTTGCCGGCGAAGGTGAGGCTGTTCGTCGAGGCACTGCGAGCGGCGTTCGGTGGTGACCCGGACCGCGATCCATGGTGGACCTGAGGTAGCCTCCCAGTGCGGAACCACTTGCGGAGGAGAATCGCGTGAGCTCGACGATGATGGATGTGCCGCTGACCCTCGATTGGATCGCGGACCGTGCAGAGCGCTACATGGGCAGTGTCGAGGTCGTGTCGCGCAGGCCCGACAAGAGCATCTCGCGCTCGAACTACGCGCAGGTGATCGCGAGCTCTCGCCGGCTCGCCCGCGCGCTGGTCGCGGCCGGCATCAAGAAGGGCGATCGGGTCGCGACGCTGATGTGGAACCACGCCGAGCACCTCGAGGTCTACTTCGGCATTCCGCTGTCAGGCGCCGCGATCCACACGCTGAACCTGCGCCTGCATCCCGACGAGATCGCGTTCATCGCGAACGATGCGAAGGATCGCTTCGTCATCGTCGACGACGTCTTGCTGCCATTGCTCGATAAGGTCATCGCGGCCGGCGGTACGTTCGAACGCGTGATCGTGGTCGGCAACGCTGGCGATCGCGAGAGCTACACCAGCTTCCTCGACAAGGCGCCCGCGCAGACCGCATTACCGGTGCTCGCCGAAACCGACCAGCTCGGCGTCTGCTACACGAGTGGCACGACCGGTCGCCCGAAGGGCGTCGTCTACTCGCATCGCTCGACGATCCTGCACGCGATCGTGGGCGGCCTGCCGGATTGTCTCGACTTGTCGCGCGCGGACACGCTGATGCCCGTCGTACCGATGTTCCATGTGAACGCGTGGGGCCTGCCGTACGGTGCCGCGATGGTCGGCGCCAAGCTGGTGTGCCCGGGTCCGCACCTCGACCCGCCGAGCCTGCTCGATTTGATGGAGCGCGAGCGGGTGACGATCGCGGCCGGCGTACCGACGATCTGGATCGGCATCCGCGACGTGCTCGACGCGAACCCGGGCAAGTACAAGCTCCAGCCGAACGTCCGCATGGTTGTCGGCGGCTCGGCCGCACCCGAGCAGCTGATCCGAGACTTCGATCGTCACGGCATGACGCTGATCCACGCGTGGGGTATGACGGAGACGTCGCCGATCGGCACGGTCTCGCGCGTGCCACCAGAGCTCGAGCACGCCGACGAGGCGACTCGCATTGCGCTGCGCGCCCGACAGGGCCGCCCCGTTCCGCTCGTCGACATTCGCGTGCGCAACGAGAACGGCGACGTACCGCACGACGACACGACGAGCGGTGAAGTGTTGATTCGCGGCCCGTGGATCGCGGCAGCGTACGCCGGCGGGCACACGCCGGAGCGCTGGACCAGCGACGGCTACTTCCGCACTGGCGACGTCGCGCGCGTCGACCAGCACGGCTTCCTCAAGCTCACCGATCGCATCGCCGACCTCATCAAGTCGGGCGGCGAGTGGATCGCATCGCAAGAGATCGAGAACGCACTGATGGGACACCCCGCAGTGCGCGAGGCGGCAGTGATCGGCGTACCGCACCCGAAGTGGAGCGAGCGCCCGCTCGCGGCAGTCGTGCTCAAGGACGGTCAGATGGTGACCGCCGACGAGCTGCGCGACTTCCTCGCGCCGCGCTTCGCGAAGTTCTGGCTACCGGACGCGTTCGTGTTTGTCGACGCGATTCCGCGCACGTCGGCGGGAAAGTTCAAGAAGACCGAGCTGCGCGAGCAGTATCGCGAATGGAAGTGGTAGCGCGTCGCCGCCACTTCCGGCGCAGCCGTCACAGCCGTTCGGCGGTAGCTCGCCGCTGCCGGTGCCCGCGTCCGGTCCCGGCGGCTGCATCGACGACGTGAAGCAGCGGCACGCGTCTGCGCCGTCGGGCCACACACGCGCGCAGCGCGCCGGCGCGGCTCCGCAGTCGGCGTCGTTCGCGCACGCGGCGCCAAAGCTCCCCGCGCCGAGCCACGCAAACCCGCAGTGGTGATCGAACACCGAGCACGTCATCAGCGCGGGACACTCGGCGTCGGTCGTGCACGAGGTCGTGGCGAGCGCGTCGATCGGCGGCAATCCGGCCGGCCAGCCCGGCGGTGCGCTCGCGCTTGCGGTCACGAACGGATCGACGAACGGCGACTGCGCGACGTCGACGCGAGCATTGACCGCGGTTGTCGCGCACGCCGCATCGCCACGCGACGTCAGCCCGACGAGCTCCTCGTTCGCGTTGATCGTCGCAAACACCGGCCCGCCGCTGTCGGCGGTGCAGGTCATCGCCGGCGACGGCGTCGCGTCGAAGCTCCCCGCCCGCACCTCACCCAGTGCGAGTGAGCCCTCGCGTTTCACACCGGGATCGGTCGCGGTCCATGCCGTCACGCCAAAGCCAACTGCACGCAACGTGGCGCCGGCCGTGACGTCCATGATGGTCCCCGTGGGCCGGGCGATCGCCGCGACCGGCGCGTCGTCGGCAAGGAGCAGCGCGGCGATGTCGCCATCGCCGGTCGACGGATCGTAGCCGGCGTAGGCCTGCGCCGACGCGACGACGATCATCGTGCTCGGCGCTGCCGCATCGTTGCCGAAGATCACCTCGAGTGCGCCGCGTGTCGATCCCGTCACGCAATGCGCCGCGGTGAGCACCACACGTGGAGCGACGAGCACGCCGGAGCACGTCACGACAGACATGTCACCGCAACCGATCCGCCGCCGTGCGACAGCGACGACCGCCGGATCGCCTGTCGTCGGGGTGCCACCGACGATGCGCTGCTGCACCTCGCTCGTGTCCGTCCGCGCGTCGGTGCAGCCAGCGGCGGCAAGCCCGACGAGCCACGCGCCCGCTACAACACGAGTTGCCACGCGCCCTGCTCGTGAGTCACCCGCACGAGCATCGTCTGCTGCTGGTCGCGCCGCAACACGGTCGCGCGGACGATGATCGCCTTGCGATCGCGGCCATCGCGCCGCACGTCCGGCACCTCGAGCAGCTTGATGTGCAGCTCGTCACGCCACTCGTGGACCAGGTGTTCGCAGGCGCCCGGCTCGCGCGCTGCGGGTACCAACAGCTCGAGTGTCGGGCAGTCGCTCGTGCCGATCGCGTCGAAGAAGCGGCGCACCTGATCGCGCGCGCCATCGAGCTCGGTGTCGTGCGAGCTGCTGCAGCCTGCAAGCACCACGACGACCGCAGCGAGCCGTGCGAGCGCAGCGAACCTCACTTTGGCAGCTCCCCGCCCGCGCGGAGCTTGTCGAGCTCGCCGCTACGCTGCTTGCGCAGCTCTGACGTCCGCGTGATCCGGATCTGCAGATCGTGGACGGCGGTCGCATCACCGGCGGCTTGCGCGGACGCCAGCTCCTTCTCGAGCCGCGTGCGCGTGTCGTCGAGCAGCTTCAGATCGGCCTCGCGCTTCGCGATCGTCTCGGCGCGATCGAAGGGCTTCTGTGGCGGCGCCGGTTTGCTGACCGGTGCGTCGAGCGACGGCGCAGTTGCCGGATCGACCGGCACCGGCTGCGGCCTCGGCTCCTCCGCAGGGTCGGTGCCGTTCGCGCTGGCGAGCGTTGGCGGGCGCGCAGGTGCCGGCGCCTTCGATACCGATACCGCCGTCGACGTCGCTGCACGCGTAGCAGTGCTCCGATCGCCGCCGCGGGTCCACCACAAGACGCCGACGACGATCAGCAGTGCTGCCGCGACGATGCCCGCTAGGCGCCGCAATTGGGAGCCGATGCCCAGTCGTCCAAGGACGAGGTGTATTGGTCGTCGCAGTAGCCACTCGCGAGCACGTGGCCGTTACGTACGCACGAATCGTGGTTCAGACAGTCGACCGTGTACTGGTACGAGCCCGGACACCCGGCGCCGCACACGCCGAAGCAGTTACCGTATGCGTGCTCGACGTTGACGTCGTGATTGACTTCGACACCGCTCCACCAGCCCGCGTACGGGATGTTGCACGTGTAGCCGCTGCACCAGAGCGAGCCCGAGCAGCACTTGAAGCCGCCGCCCCACGGGAAGTACCACGCGACACCATCCGGGCCGCCGAGGTTTCCGGTCGAGCTCAGGTAGACGTTGTCGAGCGTCGTCCGATCGACCCACCAGCCGTCGACGTCGCAGTCGTGGCTCGCCGGGTAGTAGCTATTCTTCGCGTAGCAGATGCTCGTCCAGCTGCGATTCTCCTCGGTGATCCGGATCGTCTGCAGATCCACCGTCGACGGGTGCTCCGCATACGTGGCGACGAAGCCGCGCAGCTTCTCGAGCGTGAACGGAAGATCCTCGCCGAGCGGTGCGAGCGCTTGCTCGAGCTCGGTGAGCGCGGCGCGATCCTCGTCCGTCATCTGTGTGTTCTCGCCGGTGTCGAGCGCGAAACCGTCGAACTCCATCACACCGGTCTTGTAGTCGACGAGCGCGGTGACCATCATGCAGTTGACCTTGACCGTGATCTCGAGTACGTCCCCGTTCACCATCGAGCTGGTGAACGTTGTCTCGCCGAGACTCCCGGCCACGCCACTTGAGGTGTCGTGGATCTCGAGCTCTGTGGATGCCGACGTCGTCGGCTCGTTGCTGGTGGGCTCGTCGGATGTACAGCCGGCGAACGCTGCGAGTAGCCCGATCCCGATTCGATATGTGCTGAGCTTGAGCATTGGCCCCTCCGTTCGGATGAAGACCCGCCCCTCCCGATGGCTTCCCCAAAGTCCATCTAGGGTGAAACACTCCCGTAAGCGCAATGGCGAATTTTCTAGGCAATTAGCCCAAGAATGCGGAGTTACGGAGCGCTGGCGCGTAATCTCTGTGAAGTCACTCACTTCAAACACACTCGCACCGACTCTTCCTCACCTTCCCGTTTGACCATGTCCGAACCTTGGGACACAGCTGCTGCGATCGCCGCGTGGGCGCCCGACGCTACCCGTGAGCTCCTTGCGAACGCTGTCGATCTCGAGGACGAATTCGCGCTGCCGCGCGCGAGCGAGCTGATGGCAAAAGCATTCGCGGTCACCGGCGTGTGGGATCTCGCGCGCGACACGTACGCGCTCGCCGCCGATACCTGGGAAGCACTCGATGCGGCACGCGCGCGCGCACTGCGCGAGCTCGTGCAGCTGTTGCCGCTCGTCGGATTTGCGAACGAGCACGAGGCGATCGAAGCCGAGCGCATGCTCGTGCGTTCGCTCGACGCACGTGGCGTGCCGCTGCTCGTGCTGCGCGCGCTCACCGAGATCCGACGCGCAATATTGCCGCGGCAGGTCACCGGCCTCATCGAGGCGACGTTCGAGCTCGCGCCGATGCAGCACGCGTTCGTGATGGCGCTCGCGCTCGACAGCGCAGCGCGATTGACGATGCACGAGTGGCAAATGCGCCTGCGGCCGTCGGTGTGGTTCGAGCATTCTCTCGAACGGACGATCGAGCTCGGACTCGTGCACACGACACCCGTCGTGACCGCTCACCCTCGCCTCGTCTCGCGCTTGCATGGCCGCACCGTGATCGAGATGCCGCGCGGCGTTCGTTACGAGGAGCTCGAACCGACGCAGCGCGGACTGCGCCGGTTTCGTCTCCACGCGATCGGCAACCCGTTGCCCGAGGCGCTCCTAGAGGCGGCGATCGAGATCGGTGTGCACGGCGGTGTGGTCGCGGACGATGGAGTATCGTCGCCGCCATGACCGCCGCCGAGACGCTGCTCGCCGAAGCTGTGGCCGCGGTCAACGCTGGCGACTACAAGACCGCTGCGAATCGCTTCGAACGCGCCGGTGAGCTGCTCAGCGCGAAGAGCGGCAAGAAGCTCGGCAAAGGCCGCGCGCGCGATGCTGCGGCTGCATACGAGTCGGCGGCGCGTTGCTACTTGATGCTGAATGATCACAACCACGCGATTGCAGCCGTCGAGCTCGCGCGCCGGTTGCAACCCGCATCACCGCGCGTCGCACGCGTGCACGCCGAGGTCGCGGATCGCGTCGGTTATGCGCCGACGCGCCGCCAAGCGTGGCAAGACGTGCTCACCGCTGGTCGTCGCAGCGATCGGATGTTCGCGCAGCTGCAACTCGCGAGCATCGCGCGCGAGCTCGGTGAGCACGCG
>DASUFX010000218.1:0-14939 GCA_036274355.1 Kofleriaceae bacterium
GACCGCGCGAAGCTCGCAGCGGCGAAGAAAATCCCGGACGCAGAAGCCGAGCAGCTGCTGTCGCGTGCGCGCGCGATCAAAGCGGAAGCGACGGACAAGCAAACGTTCGCGTTGCGCCCGATGTCGCAACCGCCGCCGCGCACCGGCAACGTGATCAAAGGTTCGTTCCCGCCGCCGGCATCGACGCTGCTCCCGCCCGCGAAGTCGATCGACAACAGCAAAGACCTCAAGGTGCTGCGCTACATGCCCGAGGGCGACGTGCCGCTGGCGCCGGAGCTGTCCGTCACGTTTTCGCAGCCGATGGTCGCGGTGACGTCGCAAGACGACGCCGCTGCGACAAAGCCGGTGAAGCTCGTGCCAGAGCCGAAGGGACGCTGGCGCTGGATCGGTACGCGCACCGTGTTGTTCGATCCCGACGTTCGCTTTCCGCAAGCGACGACGTATCAGGTCGAGATTCCAGTCGGCACGAAGAGTGCGAACGGCGGCGTGCTCAAGGACGCGACGAAGTTCACGTTCGAGACGCCGGCGCCGAGCATCGTCGATCGGTGGCCGAGCTACGGGCCGCAGAAGCTCGACGTTCCGATCTATGCGCTGTTCGATCAGAAGATCGATCCCAAGGCGGTGCTCGCGAAGACGAAGGTCACCGCGAACGGCAAGCCGGTCGCGATCGAGCTCCTCGACGACGCCGCGATCGCGAAGGACAAGACGCTCGCGAGCATTGTCAAGGCGGCGCACGAATCGGAACAAGACGGGCGCTGGCTCGCGTTCCGCGCGACGGAAGCATTTCCGAAGGACGCCGAGGTTCGCGTCGCGTTTGCGGCGGGCACGCCGAGCGCCGAGGGTCCGAACGTCACGAAGGGCGAGCAGTCGTTCACGTTCCGCACGTTCCCGCCGCTCAAGATCACCGACGCCGAGTGCGGCTGGGGCGGACCGTGCCGTCCGGGCATGGCGTTTCAGATCATCTTCAACAACCCGCTCGACGAGGTTCACTTCGACGACGCGCAGCTCTCGATCTCGCCCGACATTCCGGGGCTAAAGATCCAGCAGAGCGGCAACCAGATCGCGATCTCGGGCATGACGGTCGCGCGCACCACGTACAAGGTGATCGTTGCCGGCGGCATCGTCGATGACTTCGCGCAAACGCTCGGCAGCGACACGACGCTGACGTTCTCGGTCGGCGATCCGATGCCGACGTTCTACGGACCGCAGGGCATGGTCGTCCTCGATCCGGGCGCCAAGAAGCCGACCCTCGACTTCTTCACGATCAACTACGAGCAGCTCAAGGTGCGCCTCTATCAGGTGCAGCCGAGCGACTACGACGGGTTTGGCAACTGGATGCGCAATCGCTGGAACCACGATCATCCGCCGAAGCTGCCCGGCAAGAAGGTGTTCGATCAGCTGGTCAAGACGACACCGGGCAAGACCTCGCTCGTCGAGACCAGCGTCGATCTGGCGCCCGCGCTGCGGAATGGGCTCGGGCACGTGATCGCGGTCGTCGAGCCGTATCCATGGAAAGAGAGCTACGAGCCGCCGACGATGGTCGCGTGGGTGCAGTCGACGAAGCTCGGCATCGACGCGACGGTCGATAGCGACAACTTGCTCGCGTTCGCGACGGACCTCGCGAGTGGTAAGCCGGCGAGCGGCGTCGATCTCGAGATCCGGCCGTTCGGCATCAAGAGCAAGAGCGACGAGAAGGGCCTCGCGACGCTCGGCCTCGGCACGCGGACGATCAAGGGCGCGCACTATCTCGTCGCGAAGCGCGGCGACGACGTCGCGTTCGTCTCCGACGATGGTGGCTGGTGGAACGAGTACGGCAGCTGGGTGAAGCAGAGCCGCGGCAAGTCTCTCGCCTGGTACGTGATCGATGATCGCAAGCTCTACAAGCCGGGCGAAGACGTGTCGCTCAAGGGTTGGCTGCGGCTCGTCGACAGCGGCAAGGGCGGCGACGTGATGGGCCTTGGGGGCGAGGTCTCGTCGCTCTCGTACAAGGTGTCCGACTCGCAGGGCCGCGAGATCGCGAAGGGCAACGCGACGGTGAACCAGATCGGCGC
Organism: Kofleriaceae bacterium; assembly: GCA_036274355.1. Taxonomy (GTDB): domain Bacteria; phylum Myxococcota_A; class Polyangia; order Haliangiales; family Haliangiaceae; genus JABFXX01. The sequence goes on from DASUFX010000218.1 coordinate 2,052, forward strand.
GTTCGACACCAAGTTCACGCTGCCGAAGACGCCGAACCTCGGCTACGCGTACATCCGCTTCGAGACGCAGGGCCGCCGCCACGAGAGCTACTCGCACAACTTTCAGATCGAGGAGTTCCGCCGCCCCGAGTTCGAGGTCAACGCGCACGCGAGCCAGGGCCCATTCCTCGTCGGCCAAAGCGGCGATGTCACCGTCGACGCGAAGTACTACGCGGGCGGTCCGCTACCCGGTGCGCCGGTCAACTGGTACCTGACCGCGAGCCAGACCAGCTACACGCCACCGAACCGCGACGAGTACGTGTTCGGCCAATGGCAGCCGTGGTGGGGCTATCGCAGCTGGTACGACGACGACGGCAACCGGTACCGCCCCGCGAAGACGTGGTCGCTCGAAGGCAAGACCGACGCGACCGGTGCACACGTGATGCACCTCGACTTCCTGTCGCTCAATCCCGCGCTGCCGATGGCGGTGACTGCAAACGCGAGCGTCACCGACGTCAATCGCCAGACGTGGTCGAGCGCGGCCGCCCTGATCGTGCATCCGTCGTCGCTGTACGTCGGCCTCAAGACGAAGAAGCCGTTCGTCGAGAAGGGGCATCCGTTCGACATCGACGTGATCGGCGTCGACCTCGACGGCAAGGCAGCGCCGGGGACGGCGATCGAAGTGAAGGCCGCGCGCATCGACTACGAGTACAAGAAGGGCAAGTACAAGAAGGTCGAGAAGGATCCGCAGACGTGCGCGGTCGTCGCAGCGAAGGATGCCGTGCTGTGCACGTTCCAGACGAAGCAGGGCGGCAGCTACGAGGTCGTCGCGACGATCATCGACAGCAAGGGCCGACCGAACCAGACGAAGCTGACGTTCTGGGTCAGCGGTGGCGACCAGCCGCCGGCGCGCGACCTCGCGCAGGAGAAGGTGCAGCTGATTCCGGACAAGAAGGAGTACGCCGGCGGCGACACCGCCGAGCTGCTCGTGCAGGCGCCGTTCTATCCGGCCGAGGCACTCGTCACGTGGCGGCGCAGCGGCATCGTCAAGGTCGAGCGCTTCGCGATCAATTCATCGACCGCGACGATCAAGGTGCCGGTCACCGACACGATGGTGCCGAACCTGTACGTCCAGGTCGATCTCGTCGGCATGGCCGCGCGCACCGACGACAACGGCGATCCGGATCCGAAGCTCCCGAAGCGACCGGCATACGCATCGGGTGTGATCGATCTGCCGGTGCCGCCGAAGCAGCGCACGCTGAAAGTCACGGTCGCGCCGAACGCCGCGAAGCTCGCGCCGGGCGAGGTGGCGAGGCTCGCGCTCGACGTGCGCGATGCGCAGGGCAGGCCGGTCGCTGATGCCGACACGGCGGTGATCGTCGTCGACGAGGCGGTGCTCGCGCTCACCGGCTATCAATTTCCAAGCCCGATCGATTCGTTCTACGGTGCGCGCGACGCGGGCGCGCGCGACTACTACTCGCGCAGCTACGTGAAGCTCGCGAAGCCGGATGCGGCGCAGCTCGCGCAGAGCAACGCTCGTGGGCGAGGACCCGCAGGCGCCACTGCAACCGGCGGCGCGGTGCGCGAGGAATCGATGGACATGGACAAGGTCTCGTACAACGCGCCTGAAGCGCCACCGCCGCCACCGGCGCCACCCGCGAAGCAAGCGGCGAAGAAGGGCAAGAAGGAAGCCGAGAGCCGCAACGGCAAGGACGACGAGGACGGCGAGAACGCGAACGCGAACACCGCGATCGCGATTCGCAGCAACTTCAACCCACTCGCCGCGTTCTCGCCGGCGGTGAAGACCGACGCGAGCGGCAAGGCACTCGTCGAGGTCAAGCTGCCCGACAACCTCACTCGCTATCGCATCGTCGCGATCGCAGCGGCCGGCGAGAAGAATTTCGGCAAGGGCGAGAGCGCGCTCACCGCGCGGCTGCCGCTGATGGTGCGGCCGAGCCCGCCGCGCTTCTTGAACTTCGGCGACACGTTCAAGCTGCCGGTCGTCGTCCAGAACCAGACGGATAAGCCGATGACGGTGAAGGTCGCGATGCGGGCGACGAACGCGGCGATCACGGATGGCGCGGGTCGCGAGGTCAGCGTGCCGGCGAACGATCGCGTCGAGGTGCTGTTCCCGGCGGCCGCCGAGATGGCAGGCACCGCGCGATTCCAGATCGTCGGCGCGAGTGGCGCTGCGAACGACGCGGCCGAGCTCGCGTTGCCGGTGTGGACGCCGGCGACGACCGAAGCGTTCGCGACCTACGGTGTGATCGACGATGGCGCGGTCAAGCAACCCGTCGCGCTGCCCGGCAAAGTCATCGAGCAGTTCGGCGGCCTCGAGGTAACGACGGCGTCGACGAATCTGCAGGCGCTCACCGATGCGCTGCTCTACCTCGTCAAGTATCCGTACGAGTGCGCGGAGCAGCGCGCGTCGCGCATCCTCGCGATCGCGGCATTACGCGACGTGCTCGAGCAGTTCGAGACGAAGGACATGCCGTCGCGAGCGGCGCTCGAGAAATCGGTCGACGAGGACATCGAGCGGCTATCGCAGATGCAGAACTACGACGGTGGCTACGCGTTCTGGGATCGCGGGTATCCGTCGAACCCGTATCTCACCGTGTTCGTGACGAGCGCGCTACAGCACGCGAAGGACAAGGGGTTCAAGGTCCAGCAGGCGATGCTCGATCGCGCGAAGCCGTACCTCAAAGATATCGAGAGCCACTACCCCTGGTACTACTCCAAGGAAGTTCGCTGGGCGATCAGCTCGTACGCGCTCTACACGCGCAAGCAGCTCGGCGACCTCGACATCGCGAAGGGCCAGAAGCTCGTCAAGGATGCGGGCATCGACAAGCTATCGATGGAGGCAAACGGCTGGCTGCTCGGTTTGTTCGCGCAGAACCAAGCCGCTTCCGCAGAGCGCAAGGCGATCGTGCGGCACGCGCTCAACAAGGTGAGCGAGACGGCGGGGGCGGCGAACTTCACGACCGGCTACGCCGACGGCAACTACCTCTTGCTCGCGAGCGATCGCCGCGTCGACGGCGTGATGCTCGAGTCGCTGATCGCCGAGCAGCCGAATCTCGATCTCATCCCGAAGATCGTCACCGGCCTGCTCGCGCATCGCAAAGCGGGTCGCTGGCTCAACACGCAAGAGAACGCATTCGTGTTGCTCGCGCTCGACAAGTACTTCCAGACCTACGAGAAGGTGACGCCGGACTTCGTCGCGCGCGTGTGGCTCGGCAAGGACTACGCCGGTGATCATCCGTTCAAGGGCCGCCAGACCGACAGCTACGAGATCGATGTGCCGATGTCGTTCGTCGCGACCCACGACAAACAGGACCTCACGATTCAAAAAGAGGGTAAGGGCCGCCTCTATTACCGGATCGGCATGCGCTACGCGCCGCAAAGCCTGAAGCTCGAGCCAGCGGACTACGGCTTCGTCGTTCAGCGCAGTTACGAGGGCGCCGACGATCCGAAGGACGTCACGAAAGCGCAGGACGGCACCTGGCACATCAAAGCTGGCGCGCGCGTCAGGGTCAAACTCACCATGGTCAACGAGAACCGGCGCTACCACGTGGCGCTGGTCGATCCGATGCCCGCGGGACTCGAGCCGATGAATCCGCGGCTCGCGACGACCGGACCGATTCCCACCGATCCGAACGAGCAGAAGTCGCGCGGTCGGTATTGGTGGTGGTACGGCCCCTGGTACGAGCACCAGAACATGCGCGACGAACGCGTCGAAGCGTTCGCGGCGCTGCTGTGGGAAGGCGTGCACTCGTACGAATACGTGGCGCGCGCGACGACGCCTGGAAACTTCGTCGTGCCTCCGCCCAAGGCGGAGGAGATGTACATGCCCGAGACGTTCGGTCGGGGTGGCAGTGATCGAGTCATCGTCGAATGAGAGGAGCTAGCTAGTGAAAAACCGCGTACTACTGCTCGTACTGCTGGCTACTGCGTCTTGCAGATGCGGCAAGGACTCGACGACCGAGAACAAGCCTGCCGCCACCGCGGACAGGCTCGCGAAGGCGGCAAAGGATCTGCCGGACGGGCTCGACCTGCGCCTCTCGAACGGCAAGGCGGGGCCGCCACCGTTCGACAAGAGCAAGCTCGCGCCGGCGAAGAAGCTCGGCGACGCCGACGTCCAGCAGATCTTGTCGCGCGCCGAGGCGCTGAAGATGGAGGCGGGCGATCAGCAGGATTTCGCGCTGCGCCCGATGTCGAATCCGCCGCCGCGCACCGGCAACACGATCAAGGACGTGTTCCCGGCGCCGCCGTCGTCGCTGTTGCCTCCGGCCGCGAATGACACCGGCAAGGATCTGCGCGTGCTGCGCTACATGCCGGAAGGTGAGGTGCCGCTCGCGCCCGAGCTCTCGGTGACGTTCAGCCAGCCGATGGTGCCGATCACCTCGCAGGACGACGCGGCGAAGGTGCAGCCGGTGAAGCTGACGCCGCAGCCGAAGGGCAAGTGGCGCTGGATCGGCGCGAAGACGATCCTGTTCGATCCCGAGGTTAGGTTCCCGCAAGCGACGACGTACAAGGTCGAGATTCCGGCGGGCACGAAGAGCCTGAACGGCGGCGTGCTGAAGGAGGCCGTGAAGTTCACGTTCGAGACGCCGGCCGCGAAGATGATCTCGCACTACCCCGGCGACTGGTCACCGCAGCACCTCGACGTGCCGATGTTCATCGAGTTCGATCAGAAGATCGATCCGAAGGCCGTCATCCAGAAGATCCAGGTCAAAGCGCCGGTCGCGCCGAAGCGCGCTGGGCCGTCGAACGATCCATGGGAGAAGGCGGGCACGCCGGTGATGCAGCCGGTCGCGATTCGGCTGCTCGATGACAAGGAGATCGCGAAGGACAAGCCGCTCGCCGCAATGGTCGAGGCGGCGAAGAAGGACGAGCATGCCGGTCGTTGGCTCGCATTCCGCACCGTGCAGAAGTTCTCGCCCGACGCGCAGATCACCGTCGAAATTCCGAAAGGCACACCGAGCCTCGAAGGTCCAAACCAGACCAAGGAGTCGCAGTCGTTCTCGTTCCACACCTATCCGCCGCTGCGCGTCGATCAAGCGGACTGCGGCTGGGGCGGTGAGTGCCGGCCCGGCATGGCGCTGACGTTCGTGTTCAACAACCCGCTCGACGCCGAGAAGTTCAGCGAGCAGCAGGTCAAGGTGTCGCCGGCGATCGACGGCATGAAAGTGATCCAGAGCGGCACGACCGTCTCGGTCGTCGGCATGACGAAGTCGCGCACGACGTACAAGGTCACGGTCGCGAGCTCGATCGTCGACGAGTTCAAGCAGACGCTCGGCAAGGACGATACCCGCACGTTCCATGTCGGCGACGCCGTCCCGACGTTCTTTGGACCGTCGGGGCTCGTCGTGCTCGATCCGTCGGCGGCGAAACCGACGCTCGACTTCTTCTCGACGAACTACACCGGCCTCAAGGTGAAGCTCTACAAGGTGCAGCCGAGCGACGTCACCGCGTACGGCCGCTATCTGCGCGAGATGTGGAACAAGGATCATCCGCCGCAGATGCCGGGCACGATCGTGTTCGACAAGACGATCCCGACGAAGGTCGCGCCGAACGAGCTCGTCGAGACCGCGATCGATCTCGCACCCGCGCTCAACAAGTCTGGGTTCGGTCACGCGATCGCCGTCGTCGAGCCGACGCCGTGGACCGAGAAGTACGATCCGCCGCGCCAATACGCGTGGGTCGAGTCGACGCACATTGCAGTCGACGCGCACGTCGATGGCGAGAACATGCTCGTGTTCGCGAGCGACCTCGCGACCGGCAAGCCGCTCCAAGGCGTGTCGCTCGAGATGAAGCCGTTCGGCATCACGGGCACGAGTGATGCGCAGGGCCTCGCCACGCTGCCGCTCGGTGCGAGCGAGCGCGGCACGCATTACTTGCTCGCGAAGAAGGGCGAGGACGTCGCGTTCCTCGCCGACGACAACGGGTCCTTCGACGAGTACGGCAGCTGGTACAAGCAGCCACGCGAGAAGACCGTCGGCTGGTTCGTGTTCGACGATCGCAAGCTCTACAAGCCGGGCGAGGAAGTTTCGCTCAAGGGCTGGCTGCGCGTCATCGACTACGGCAAGTGGGGCGACGTCGGCGCGATCAACGGTGCGGTCACCAGCATCAACTATCGCGTCGTCGATCGCACCGGTAACGAGATCACGAAGGGCACGATGCCGGTGTCGCCGGTCGGTGGCTTCGACACCAAGTTCACGCTGCCGAAGACACCGAACCTCGGCTACGCGTACGTGTACATGAACGCGACCGGCCGCATGCCGACGTCGTATACGCATTCGTTCCAGATCGAAGAGTTCCGCCGGCCCGAGTTCGAGGTGTCGGCGCAGGCGAGCCCGGGACCGTTCGTCGTTGGCGGCGGAGGCGATGTCACCGTCGACGCGAAGTACTTCGCGGGCGGTGCGTTGCCCGGCGCGCCGGTCAACTGGTACGTGACCGCGAACCAGACCAGCTTCACGCCGCCGAACCGCGACGAGTACGTGTTCGGTAGCTGGGAGCCGTGGTGGGGCTACCGCGCCTGGTACGACGAGGCCGATCCGTACAACCCGAAGCCGTACAAGCCACCGCCGACGTGGAACTTCGCGGGCAAGACCGATGCGCTCGGCGAGCACATCCTCCACATGGACTTCATCAGCGCGAAGCCGTCGATGCCGTTCTCGGTCACCGCGAATGCGACGGTAAGTGACGTCAATCGCCAGGCGTGGAATGCGTCGACGACGATCACCGTACATCCGTCGTCGCTCTACGTCGGCGTCAAGACGAAGCGCTCGTTCGTCGAGAAGGGCACGCCGTTCGACATCGATCTGATCGCGGTCGACATCGACGGCAAGGCGCAGCAGGGCGCGAAGATCGAAGTGAAGACGGTGCGGCTCGACTGGGAGTACAAGAACGGCCGCTACAAGTCGAAGGAGACCGATCCGCAGACGTGTAACGCGGTCGCGAAGACCGACGCCGTGCCGTGCGAATTCAAGACGCCGAAGGGCGGCACCTATCAGCTGACCGCGACGGTCGTCGACAGCAAGGGCCGCGCGAACCAGACGAAGCTGACGTACTGGGTCGGCGGCGACGACAACCGGCCGCCCGCGCGTGAAGTCGCGCAGGAGCTCGTGCAGCTGATTCCCGACAAGAAGGAGTACACGCCGGGCAACACGGCGGAGCTGCTCGTGCAGGCGCCGTTCTATCCGGCCGAAGGCATCGTGACGTGGCGGCGCAGCGGCATCGTGAAGACCGAGCGCATCACGCTCACCGGTCCGACGGCGTCGCTCAAGGTGCCGATCGAGGATCGGATGACGCCGAACCTGTACGTGCAGGTCGACCTCGTCGGCATGGCGACGCGCGCGAACGATCGGGGCGAGCCGGATAAGGCGCTGCCGAAACGTCCCGCGTATGCGGTCGGCTCGATCAACCTGCCGGTGCCGCCGAAGCAGCGCGCGCTGCAAGTCGCGGTCACGCCGGAGGCGGCGAAGCTCGGTCCCGGTGAATCGACAACGCTCGCAGTCGAAGTGAAGGACGCAGCCGGCAGGCCGGTCGCTGATGCGGAAGCGGCGGTCGTCGTCGTCGACGAATCGGTGCTCACGCTCGCCGGTTACAGCTTCTCCGATCCGATCGGCTCGTTCTATCCGCAGCGCGGCCCCGACACGCGTGACTGGTATCAGCGCGCATACGTCAAGCTCGCGCAGCCCGACGTCTCGAAGCTCGCGGTCAATCTGCCGCAAGGCAATGCCAGGGGCTTTGGCGGCGCGCCGGGTGGGGGTGCTCCGACGACGACCGCGATTGCGCCGGCCGCGGCACCGCCGATGGAGATGGAGGCCGATGAAGCGCCGATGAAGAAATCGGCGGAGAAGCGCATGGAACCGGCGAAGCCGATGGCGGCGACGAAGGCCGAGGCGAAAGAGGACGGCCGCTACCGCGACGACATCGTGGCGATGAACGGGCTCGCCAAGGACAAGAACAGCGGTCTCCAGCAAGGCCAGAAGCCACAAGAGCCGAACACGCCGGTCGCGATCCGCACGAACTTCAACCCGCTCGCGGCGTTCTCGCCGTCGGTGAAGACAGACGCGAATGGTAAGGCGACCGTGCAGGTGAAGATGCCCGACAACCTGACGCGCTATCGCGTCGTCGCGATCGCGGTCGCCGGTGAGAAGCAGTTCGGAAAGGGGGAGAGTGCGATCACCGCGCGGTTGCCGCTGATGGTGCGGCCGAGCCCGCCGCGGTTCTTGAACTTCGGCGACACGTTCAAGCTGCCGGTCACAGTCCAGAACCAGACCGACCAGATGATGACGGTGCGGCTCGCCGCGCGGACGACGAACTTGAACCTCACCGACGGTCAGGGTCGCGAGGTGACGGTGCCGCCGAACGATCGCGTCGAGGTGCAGTTCCCCGCGGCCGCCGACATGGCGGGCACGGCGCGACTGCAGGTCGTCGGCGTATCGGGGACGATGAGCGACGCGGCAAACCTCGAGTTGCCGGTGTGGACGCCGGCGACAACCGAGGCGTTCGCGACGTACGGCGTGATCGACGACGGCGCCATCAAGCAGCAGGTCGCGCTGCCTGGCAAGGTGTGGCCGCAGTTCGGTGGCCTCGAGGTCACGACCGCGTCGACGAACCTGCAGGCGCTCACCGATGCGGTGATCTACCTCGTGCACTATCCGTTCGAATGCGCGGAGCAGCGCAGCTCGCGCATCCTCGGCATCGCGTCGTTGCGCGACGTGCTTACCGCGTTCAAGAGCAAGGATCTGCCGAGCACGGCGGCGATGGAGCATTCGGTCGACGTCGACATCGAGCACCTGTCGCAAATGCAGAACTCCGACGGTGGCTACGCGTACTGGGAGCGCGGCTATCCGTCGAATCCGTACCTCACGGTGTACGTGACGCAGGCGCTGCTCAAGGCCAAGGCGAAGCGGTTCTCGATCAACGACTACATGGTCCAGCGGTCGAAGTACTACCTGCAGAACATCGAGAACTACTACGACATCTATTACTCCGAGGATGTTCGCAACTCGATCAGCGCGTACGCGCTCTACGTGCGCAAGCAGATGGGTGACCTCGACGTCGCGAAGGCGAAGGCGCTGATCGCGCGCGCCGGCGGCCCCGAGAAGCTGCCGATGGAAGCGAACGGTTGGCTACTCGCCACGCTCGCCGGTAACGCGAGTGCGGCGACCGAGCGCGCGGCAATCGTGCGTCACGCACTCAACAAGGTCAGCGAGACCGCAGGCGCGGCGAACTTCACGACCGGCTACGGCGACGGCGCGTATCTGCTGCTCGCGAGTGATCGGCGCGTCGACGCGGTGATGCTCGAAGCGCTGATCCAGGAACAGAAGAATCTCGATCTGATTCCGAAGCTCGTCACCGGCCTGATGGCGCACAGAAAGCGCGGCCGCTGGCTCAACACGCAAGAGAACACGTTCGTGCTGATGGCGCTCGACCTCTACTTCAAGACGTACGAGAAGACGACGCCCAACTTCGTGTCGCGCATCTGGCTCGGCAACGACTACGCCGGCGATCACGCGTTCCGCGGTCGCACGACGGAGTACTACCAGGTCGGTATCGCGATGAAGGACGTCGCGACGCACGACAAGCAGGACCTTACGATCCAGAAGGACGGCGCGGGCCGCCTCTACTACCGCATCGGCATGAAGTACGCACCGCACGACCTCAAGCAGTTCCCGGCGGACTACGGCTTCGCCGTCGAGCGGCGCTACGAAGCGGTCGACGATCCGAAGGACGTCACGCAGGACAAGGACGGTGTGTGGCACATCAAGGCGGGTGCGCGCGTGCGCGTGCGGCTCAACATGGTCAACGAGAACCGGCGCTATCACGTCGCGCTCGTCGATCCGATGCCGGCCGGCCTCGAGGCGATGAACCCCGCGCTCGCGACCACTGGTCCGTTGCCGATGGATCCGAATCCGAAGTCGGATGCGGGGCGCGGCCGGTACTGGTGGTGGTACGGGCCTTGGTACGATCACCAGAACATGCGTGACGAGCGCGTCGAAGCGTTCGCGCCGCTGCTCTGGGAAGGCAACCACGAGTACGTGTACATCGCGCGCGCGACGACGCCGGGTAACTTCGTGGTGCCGCCGCCGAAGGCAGAAGAGATGTACATGCCCGAGACGTTCGGCCGCGGCGGCAGCGATCGCGTGCTCGTCGAGTGACGCGCTAGCGTAGGCCGGCTTTGGCGAGCAGGCGATGCATGTGCACGCGGTCGACGCCGGCCGCGCGCGCAGCGGCGCTGACGTTGCCGCCGTGGGCGGCGAGCAGCTCCTCGAGGTAGCGGCGCTCGACGTGACGCAGCCAGCGCTCGCGTACCGTGCGCAGCGGCTCCGAGATGTCGATCGTCGGTTCCGCGGACGGCACCGGGGTGAGCGTGAGCTCCTGACGTGCGATGCACGACTCGACGTAGTTGCGCAGCTCGCGCACGTTGCCGGGCCAGCCATGGCGCATCAGCTCGGGAAGCAGCTCGCCGCCTGCGAGCGAGCGCGCCATCGCCGAGTCGCGATCGCCGAGCGTGTCGAGGATCGCGGCGACCAGCATCGGGATGTCGGTCGTACGCGCGCGCAGCGGCGGCATCGCGACGACGAGCACGGCGAGCCGGAAGTAGAGGTCGGAGCGGAACCGGCGCGCGTTGACCTCGGCTTTGAGGTCGCGGTTCGTCGCGGCGATCACGCGCACGTCGACGGGAATTCGCTGCGTGCTGCCGATGCGCTGGATCTCGCGGCGATCGATCGCGCGGAGCAGCTTCGGCTGCAGGTCGAGTGCGAGCTCGCCGATCTCGTCGAGCAGCAGCGTGCCGCCGGCGGCCGCTTCGAATGCGCCGGTGCGCGCCGACGTTGCACCGGTGAACGCGCCGGCTTCGTGACCGAACAGCTCGGCCTCGAGTAGCTGCGCGGGGATCGCACCGCAGTCGACGACGACAAACGGCCCATCGCGGCGAGCGCTCTCGAGATGGATCGATTCCGCGGCGAGATCCTTGCCGGTGCCGCTCTCGCCTTGCAGCAGCACGGTGCTCGCCGATGCAGCGGCCGCTTCGAGCAGCGGATAGATCGACCGCATCGCGATCGAGCTGCCGCGTAGCTTGCCGAAGTGATCGTGTGGCGACAGCGCGACCGCGACCTCGCGCGAGCCGACCTCGAAGCGTACTTGCGTGCGGCCGAGCGTGAGCACCGCGCCATCGCGCAGTGGCGCTTCGATCACAGGCAGGTGATCGATCACCGTACCGTTACGGCTTCCTAGGTCGCGCACGTACGTTACGCCGTCGACGATGCGCAGCTCGCAATGGAACTTCGAGAGCGCGCCATCGTCGATCACGAAGTCCGCTTTCGGATCCGCGCCGATCACGAGCCGCTCCGCGGCGAACGCGTGTGTGCGACCGGCGTGCTCGCCGCCGACGATCGTCAGCCGGCACTCGCGGACCAGCACGTGCTGCGGAGCAGAGCCGGGCAGGGCCTCGGTGGTACGCGGGTCGTGGCTCATTTCAGCGTTTCTCCCTGGCTCGTCGTCTTCTCCTTCTCGCCCTCCTGCTTCACGGTCTTCGGCTTGTCTTTGTCGTTTCGCACCGTCGGCTTCGGCCGGTGGCGCGTTGGCTTCGCCTCGACGGCCGCGCGCGTCGGCTTCGCTAGGGCGGCAGGTGATGGTTTGGGCACCTCCGTCGCGCGAGCGCCGGCATCGACGGGGGGCGTGGTCGTCGTCATGGCAGGAGTCGCGGACGACGAAGGCGCACGATCGGGTTGACTCGCAAGTACGAGCGCCGTCGCGATGCCTGCCCCACCGATGACCCCTGCGGCGATGATCGGCCAGTGTCGGCGGGGCGTCGCGGGGCGCGGTGACGGTCGCGACGTCACGCGTGGCGCGCCGAGGTCTTCGGTCAGGCGCTCTTCACGATCGGCGCTCCGCAGCGCGCGTGCGACCTCGGCCATCGCGGCGGGCCGCTTGCCCGGATCGCGCTCGAGGCATCGCACGATCAGATCGTCGAGCGCACGTGAGATCGATGCGTGCGTCGACGCGCGTGGCGGTGTGTCGAACAGCTGCGGCAACCTGCCGTCGGTGAAGTTCGCGAACGGCAGCTCGCCGGTCGCGGCCTCGTAAAGGATCACGCCGAGCGCCCAGATATCGACGGCGGGTGTGATGAGCCCATCCGTCAATTGCTCCGGCGCCATGTACGCGACCGTCCCGACGCGGCGCTCGGTGTGCGCCGCCGTGGACGCGCCGAGGCTCTTCGCGATCCCGAAGTCGATGATCGTCGGCACGTCACCGCGCAGCATGATGTTCCCGGGCTTGAGATCTCGGTGAACGATGCCGCGCGCGTGTGCCGCCTCCATGCCGTCCGCGATGCGCGCTGCGATCTCGCGCAGCGTAGGCTCCGCGATCTGCTGGCGCCGGATCCGCGCTGTAAGCGACTCGCCAACGATGCGCTCCATCACGAGGAAGCAGGAGTGGCTGATCGCGTCGTGACCGAAGTCGATCACGCGGATGATGTTCGGGTGCTGGATCTCGCGCGTGCGCGCCGCCTCCTCCAGGAACGCATCGCGCACGGTCGCGTCATCGGCGAGCGGCGCCCGCAACAGCTTCACGGCGACTTTGTCGCCAAGAAACTGGTGCTGCCCGGCGTACACCTCGCTCGTGCCGCCGCGGCCAAGCAGATCCGAGAGCGTGTAATTGCCGACGCGCAACGTGCGCGTTATCGTCGCACGAGATGCGGTGGTTCGTCGTCGGGATCGTCGTCGCGCTGCAAGTCGACGCACATGCCGATCCAGCCGAGGATGCAGCGCTCGTACACCTCGATCGCGGCGTCACTGCTTTCAACGCCAAGGATTTTCACACCGCCCACCGCGAGTTCACGGCGGCGCACGAGCTCGTGCCCGACAAGGCGAATCCCTACCGCTGGCTCGCGCTCAC
>DASUFX010000219.1:0-4628 GCA_036274355.1 Kofleriaceae bacterium
CGACCTCGGCGGCTGCGTCGCCGATCACGCGCCAGCGCGTTTCGGCGTCGAGTGTTGCACTCGCATGATCGTGCCGCCACCGCTCGAGGTGCTTGTGAGCGTTCTCGATCATGACGACCGCGGCGTCGACCATCGCGCCGATCGCGATCGCGATCCCGCCGAGCGACATGATGTTCGCGTTGACCCCCTGATAGCGCATCACGATGAAGCTCGCGAGCACGCCGAGCGGCAGCGAGACGATCGCCACGAACGCCGAGCGCAGGTGGAACAAGAAGATGAAGCAGACGACGGCGACGACGATGAATTCCTCTAGGAGCTTTTTCGTCAAATTGTCGATCGCCCGCTCGATCAGGCTCGAACGATCGTAGATCGGCACGATCTCGACGCCTTTCGGCAAGCTCGCCTGAAGCTCCTCGAGCTTCGCCTTGACGGCGTCGATCGTCTCGAGCGCGTTCTGGCCGGTCCGCATCACAATCACGCCGCCGGTCGCCTCGCCCTCGCCGTCGAGCTCGCTGATGCCGCGGCGCATCTCGGGGCCGACCTGCACCCGGGCGACGTCGCCGAGCCGGACGGACACGCCGGCGCTCGTCGTCATGAGCGGAATCTTCCGGAAGTCGTCGAGCGACTGGAGGTACCCCGAGGCACGCACCATGTATTCCGCTTCGCCGAGCTCGATGACCGAGCCGCCGCTCTCTTGGTTCGCGCGCTCGATCGCCTCGACGATGTCGCCGTGCGGAAGGTTGTACGCTCGCAGCCGGTCGGGATCGAGCACGATCTGATATTGCTTGACCATGCCGCCGACGCTCGCGACCTCGGCGACGTTCGGCACGGTCTTGAGCTCGTATTTGAGGAACCAGTCCTGAAGCGCGCGCAGCTGGGCGAGATCGTGGCCGCCGGTGCGGTCGACGAGCGCGTACTGAAAGACCCAGCCGACGCCGGTCGCATCGGGACCAAGCGACGCCTTCGCTTCGGCCGGCAGGCGCGACTGCACTTGGTTGAGGTACTCGAGCACGCGCGAGCGCGCCCAATAGAGATCCGTGCCGTCCTCGAATAAGACGTACACGAACGAGTCGCCGAAGAATGAGAAGCCGCGGACTGTCTTCGCCCCGGGCACCGACAGCATCGTCGTCGTGAGCGGATAAGTGACCTGATTCTCGACGATCTGCGGCGCTTGACCGGGATAGGTCGTCCGGATGATCACCTGCACGTCGGAGAGATCGGGCAGGGCGTCGAGCGGCGTCCGCGCGAGCGACCAGACGCCCCATGCGGCGACGATCGCGGTCGCGAGCAGCACGAGGAAGCGATTCGCGATCGACCAACGGATCAGCGCGGCGATCATTGCGGACTCTCCGCGATCGGTTCGATTCGGGTGATCCGCGGGTTGCCGTCGCCGCCCATCGCGAACGCGAAGCGCACGTCGTCGCCGACTTCGACGCCGTGCAGCGGACCGCCCGGCGGGAGCGCGAACCGCATCGTCATCGCGGGCCACGGGACCGACGGAATCGGTGCGTGCGAGAGCGTCACGCTCTCGTCGTCGAGCGATTCGACCTTGCCCTCACCGAAGTGCTCGGTCGTTGGCTCGTTCATGGGCGGCCTGTCTTCCATGCGCGTGCTCGTCGCGCGGAGGCTTGCCTCGGAGTCGATCAGGAACTGCCCCGACACCACGACCATTTGTCCGACGCTTAAGCCCCGTTTGATCTCGGTTTGGCCGTTCGACTCGATGCCGATCTCGACGTCGACCGGCTGAAACGTGCCATTCGATTCCGCGAGCATTACGACCGTCCGGCGGCCCGTCTCGATCACGGCTTCGGTCGGCACAATCAACGTATCCGTTGCAGGTCCGGCGAGCGCGACACTCACGAACATGCCGGGCGCAAGCTCGAAGTCCGGATTCGCGAGCTCGACGCGAGCCTTGATCGTACGCGTGTCGGGATCGACGTCGGGCAGGATCGCCTGCACGGTGCCGGCAAAAACGGTGTCTGGAATCGCGGCGGAGCGCGCTTCGACGGGAGCTCCGGGCCGGAGCAACGCGGCCTGGCTCTCGGGCACTGCGGCATTCGCCCACACCGTCGAGAGCCCGTTGATCCGAAACAGCGTGTCGCCTGGCATCACCGTCATGCCTTCGCGCGCCTCGAGCTCGACGATCACGCCGGCGAGCGGCGCGCGCAGCGCGATCCGCGGTTGCACCTGGCCGAGCTCCTCGACGCGGCGTATTTGCTCGTCGCTCATGCCGACTTGGCGCATCCGTTGCCGCGCGCCGTCGACGAGCACGGCGAGCTCCGTGCCGCGCATGCGCAGCACGGAGAGAAACTCCTCCTGCGCTGCGACCCATTCGGGGACGTAGAGATCGGCGAGCGGGGCCCCCGCGGCGACGCGATCGAGCGTCGCGCGCACGTGCAGTTTCTCGACGTAGGCCATCGCGCGCGCCTGCACGACCGCTTGATCGCGCTCATTGAACGCAATGTTGCCGACCGCTTCGATGCGCGGCGCCATCGTCGTGCGCACGACTTCGGCAGTGCGCATACCTAGGTTCTGCTGCACGCGGGCGCTCACGGTGACGCCGCCGTCGGCGCCGTTGCCGCCCTCGTACACGGGCACGAGCTGCATGTTCATGAACGGCGATTTGCCGGGCTGATCGAAGCGGCGTCCCGGTACCATCGGGTCGTGCCAGTAGAGCACTCGCTTCCCGGTGGCGGGATCGATGTCGCCGGCCTTGAGCGATGCGCTTTCGCGCGGCCGGGCACCCGAGTCGGACGGCGCGGTCGCAGCCATGTCCATACCGTGCGACATACCGAGCCGGTACAACGCGTAGCCGCCGAGCGCAAGCGCCGCGATCGCGGCTACGCCGATCATGAAGATAAGTGGACGTCTCATCGCTGCTAGGTCCTTGTGCATCACTCGTGCGCGCCTGCGTCGTGACCGACGGGGATCAAATAGTTGATCTCGGCCCAGAGCTCTGCGGTCTCCATCTCGAGCATCAAGTGATCGAGACGCGTGTCGATCTCGTCGACGCGCGCCTCCAAGACGGCGTCGAGCGTTCCCGTGCCGCCGCGATACGCTGCGGTTGCCGCGAGCGTGCGTTCGCCGGCGAGAGGGATCAGCGTGCTCGTGTAGCGGTCGAGCCTCTCGCGGTTGCGCTGCCACGCCTGGAGCACTGCGTGCGCTTCGGCGACGTGCACGCGAGTCTCCTCTTCGCGCTCGGCGCGCATCTCTTCGGCCATCGCCAACTTCGCCCCGAGCTCGCGGTCCTGGCGGTTCCGCTCGCGCCACTGCAACGGCTTCGACACGTTCAACGACATCATGTTGGAGAACTCCGGTCCTCGCTGGCTGTACATGACTTCGACGGTCCAATCCGAACGTTTGTTCGTGCGCGCAACCTCGGCGTCGGCGCGCGCCATCTCCTCTTGCTTGAGCATCAGTTGGATCTGCGGATGGTGCGCGAGCTGAGTGTCGAGATCCGCGGGGTGGAGCGAAACCGTATCGGTGGCCGGCGGATCGGCGAGCGGTCGCGCCGCGGCGTCGCCGATCCAGCGCGCGAGCTTGATCGTGGCGATTTCGCCATCGCGCTCGTTCGCGGCGATCCGATCTTCGATTTCGGCCACCGACGAGCGGGCCGCGAACACGTCGCTCTGTGGCCCCAAGCCCGTGCGAAACGCGAGATCGGCGGCTTCGATCTGGAGCGCCGCTTCCTCCCTCTCGAGTGCGAGCACGTCGCGTACGCGCTCCCGATAGTACCGATCGAACCAAGCCATCGCGGTGCCGCGCTGAAGATCGGTGAGCGCGAGCGTACGGCGGGCGTCCGCGGCCTCCGCCTCGCGCTCGAAGCGTGCGGAACGCGCCTCGAGCTTGTCGCCGCGCGTGAGCTCGCGCATCAAGCCGATCGAGCGCATCGTCATGAAATCGCGCGTCAGGCTGAACGCGTCCGGGCCGTTGATCGGCAGGTTGTTGATTCCGGCGGTGAGCGTAGGGTCCGGCCCCTGCGCGGCCGCCGTTGCCATCTCGCGCGCCGCCGCCGCTGCCGCATCCTGTGCCGGCAACTGCTGCGATCGCTGCGCCGCGAGTTGCAGAGCTTCATCGATCGTCAGCGCAGCGGCATTCTGCGCATCAAGCGGCGCGGGGGCGCCGAGCAGCAGCGCCGTCGCAACGAGCGGACATACCGTACGAACAGTGAAAAACGCGTGAGGCACGACCTTCTCCACGGCTGTTCTTGGAAACAGGCATAGGGCTCACCTGAGGATTCACCTCAGGCGCGAGGTCGGCGCTTAAATCCGCAGTCGCAGCGTGACGAGATAGATCGGCGGGGAATGATGGTGGGGCGGTGAGGTCGTGATGGACCACACCGGCGGGCCGTGCACCGCCCACGGCGGCAGCGCCGCCGAGATCGCGACCGGCGGCGACAGGTCCTGCGTGCCGGCCGGGAGCAAGTCGGCCGGCACCGTGTCGCAGGCGACGGCCACTTCGGAATCGGGCTGTGGACAGTTGGAATGATCCTGTTGCTGCACGTCGTCCGGACAGCACGGCATCTCGTCGGCTGGCCCGTCGACGCACAAACACGCGGCGACCGGGCCGGCGTACGCGACGCCGGCCGCGGCAAGAAGAATCAATACACGCGAGAGCCGCGAGATCAT
>DASUFX010000220.1:0-22984 GCA_036274355.1 Kofleriaceae bacterium
CAGCGGCGGCGCTTCGGCTTCGATCTCGATCTGTGCCGAAGACCTGCGTGGCGGCGCGTCGGCTTCGATCTCGATCTCGCCCGACGACCTGCGCGCGTGGACGTTGATGTCGTGCGTCGCTTCCTCGTCGAACCAGCCGGCGTCGACTTCGTCGTTGGCGAGCACCGGTTGCGACTCGCGCTGCGGCAGATCGCCCGGCAGGATCTCGATCTGATACTCGGGCTCCTCTTCGATTCCGAACGGTGCTTCCTCGGCACCCTCGACGTGCGGCTCGCTGCTCAGCAGCTCGTAGTGAAGCCGCACGTAGTCGACGTAGCTGCTCGCCCGCGCGTTGTCCGGATCGATCGCGAGCGCTTCCTCCCACATCAGCAAGGCACCATCGAGGTCCCCTGCGCCGTAGCGGTTCAGTCCCAGCTCGATGAGCCGCTCGATATCAGACGGTGGGCCCACCGCAGATCATCCGCGTGTCTTGGACACCACTCCGCGGAACATGTTGAGCGTACGGTTGAGCGCCTCGGTAGCATCCGCCAGCGTCGTCAGATCCTTCGCCGTGATCGCTTGGCGCGTACGCTCCACGACCGCACGCGCCTTCTTGACCGCGTCCTGACCGAAGTCCGAGCCCGCGATGGCGTCGGTGACCTGCGGGAACAGCGATTCGATCTCCTCGAGTGACTTCTCTGCCTGATGGCGCGCCTTGTCGAACTCCTGGCCGGTGCGGACCTCGACCATGTAGTCCTTGTTCGCGTCGATCATCTTCTTGATCTCGTCCTCGGTCAGACCCGAGGTCGCCGTGACCGTGATCGATTGCTCGAGGCCGGTCTCGAGATCCTTCGCCTTCACGCTGACGATGCCGTCGGCGCTGATGTGGAACTGGACCTCGATCTCGACTTCGCCACGCGGCGCGCGCCGCAAGCCGGTGAGCACGAACTCGCCGAGTAGCTCGTTCTCCTCGGCGCGATCGCTCTCGCCTTGGAGGACGAGGATCTTCACCGAGGTCTGATTGTCTTTGACCGTGGTGAACACGTGCGACTCGCTCGTTGGCACCGTGGTGTTCTGCTCGATCAGTTTGTGGAAGTAGCCGCCGACGATCATGATGCCGAGCGAGTGCGGCGTGACGTCGAGCAGGAGGATGTCGCTCTTCTCGTCGGTGAGCGCCGCACCTTGGATCGCGGCACCAAGCGCCACGACCTCGTCGGGATGCACGCCCTTGCACGGCTCGAGGCCGAAGAACTCGGCGCACGCCTGCTGCACGCGCGGCATGCGCGTCATGCCGCCGACGAGGATCACGTCCTCGATCTGGTTCTTCTGGATCTCGGCTTCTTCGAGCGTGCGCGCGCAGATCTCGACGGTGCGCTCGACGAGATCGCTCGTGAGCTCTTCGAGCTTGTCGCGCGTCAGCATCGTCTGCAGGTGCAACGCTTCGTTGCGACCGGTCGAGATGATGAACGGCAGGTTGATCTCGGTTTCCTTGACGCTCGACAGCTCGCACTTCGCCTTCTCGGCGACGTCCTTGAGACGCTGCAGCGCCATCTTGTCCTTGCGGAGGTCGATGCCGTGCTGCTTCTCGAAGCCGAATACGAGCCAATCGATAATGCGGCGATCGAAATCCTCGCCGCCGAGGAACGTGTCACCTGCAGTCGAGATGACCTCGAACACGCCGTTGCCGATCTCGAGGATCGAAATATCGAAGGTGCCACCGCCGAGGTCGTAGACCGCGACCTTGCGCTCGATGTTGCGGCCAAAGCCGTATGCGAGCGCCGCCGCCGTCGGCTCGTTGATAATGCGGATGACGTCGAGACCCGCGATGCGACCCGCGTCCTTCGTGGCTTGGCGCTGACCGTCGTTGAAGTACGCGGGCACGGTGATGACGGCCTTCTGAACTTCCTCGCCGAGGTATTCCTCGGAGATCAGCTTCATCTCCTGCAGGATGTACGCGGAGACTTCCGGCACGCTGAACACCTGGTCGCGCAGCATGATGCGGACGTCGTCATGCGGACCTTCGACGATCCGGTACGGCATGATCTCCAGCGAGCTGCGCACCGCGGCGCTGCCCCACTTACGACCGATCAGGCGCTTCGCCGCGTAGACGGTGTTCTCTGCGTTGGTGATCGCTTGACGCTTTGCGATATGCCCGACGAGGCGCTTGCCATTCTCGGCAATTGCCACCATCGATGGTGTCGTCTTGTACCCACCTCGGTTCGGAATGACCGAAGGCGTTCCGTCCTCGACAATCGCAACGCACGAGTTAGTCGTGCCTAGGTCGATGCCGATCACCTTCTCACTGGCCATGGCGGATTAGTTTCCCCCAGAAATCGAGGAGATCGCCAGTGCAGGCGCCTCCCAAGTGAGGAGAGTAACCCAGTTCGCTCCCGTCAACCACTCGACGAGGACAATAGCCGGCGAACCTCCGCCAGGTCGTTGCGAAGCTCCGCTCCGAGCACATCGTTCTCGCTCTTGAGAGCCATCGCCATGACGAGCACTTCTTCGGCGTCGCCGTAGCGACCGACTGCAATGAATGCCAGCGCGAGCAGGCGTGCCGACGACGGATCGTTTGGCGCCTGCGCTTGCGCCTTTTTCGCATACTCGAGCGCGGTCTTCGGCTGCTCGGCGGCGAGCGCGCACGTTGCGGCGCGCCGCAGATAGCGGGTTTGTGGATCAATCCGTACCGCTGCCGCGAACAATTTCATCGCGCCGAGCGCGTCGCCGCCGACCTCGAGCCCACACGCGCGCTGGAACAGCTCGCCCGCGTACTCGCCCGGCGTCTGCGGCTGTTCGGTCTGCACCATCGGATACGCGCCGCTGCGTTGATCTTTGGCAGGCGACGTCAGGCGCGCATACGCACGGCTCACCGCCTCGAACACCACGCTGAGCCGGTCGGCGAACGTGCCGAGCTGCTTGCCGTAGTGGCGGTCGGGGTGGATCTCCTTGGACAGCGTGAAGTAGGCGCGCTTGAGGACCTTCGCGTCCGAGCCGGTAGGAACACCAAGTAATGCCCACGGATCGCGTTCGTCGACCAGCCGTGCCATCACGAGGATCCGCACGCGCTCGTCGGCATCGAGATCGCCCGGCTCGGCCAGCGCGCTCTTCTCCTCCGCGGTCGGCTGCGGAAGCATGAGGTGGAGCTCGGCGGTCGACGCGCGGCGAACGGTCGGTGGATCGACGCTCTCGGGCGCGGGCGGACGCATCCCTGCCGCCGGATGCGTGCCGAGCTGGGTGCGCGGCTGGGTTGGCGGGTCGGCGGGCGGCCTGGACGGTGGCGCCGGCCGCTTCGCGTCCATCGGCAAGTGCGGCGTCATCGTCCGCGGCACTGTCGGCCGCTCGCCGGTCCCCGGGCGCATCGGCGTTCGTCCAGTCACCGGGAGATGCGGCGTGATCGT
The DNA here is from genome assembly GCA_036274355.1 of Kofleriaceae bacterium. GTDB lineage: Bacteria > Myxococcota_A > Polyangia > Haliangiales > Haliangiaceae > JABFXX01. The sequence continues at coordinate 3,378 of DASUFX010000220.1, forward strand.
ACGCGGCGGCAGGACCGCCGGCATTTCGTGGGGCGTCACGCGTACGGTCGGCGCGCGGCCCATCTGCTCGGCCACGGGGCTGGGTACGCCATGCGGTGGCGTGAGCGGCGCGACCGGTGTCGTCGAGTTCGGCCGCGGTCCCGTTCCGCGCGCGGGCACGGACATCGGTGTCGGCGCTGCAGTCTCGCCCGGAAGGAGTAGCGCGCCGATCGAGCGCAGCTTCGTCACGATCGCGATCCCGCGATCGACAGGCAGGCCGGTGGCGAGCAGGATCTCGCGAATCGACTGCGTGCCGTCGATGCGCGACAGCACGAAGTATTCGTCCGGACCGACCTGTGCCTTGAGCGGGTCGAACCCAGGGCTGACCCGCAGCTTCATCGACGACGATCCGAGTCCCACGATCTCGGACGGGACGCTGCTCACGATCACAATCCTATCATTCGCGACCGGTCATGACGTGCTCGAGAATTGCCTTGCCCACGTGCAAGCGATTCTCTGCCTGGACCCAGGCCAGCGAGCTCGGACCGTCGAGCACATCTCCGGTAATTTCTTCGCCCCGGTGCGCAGGTAGGCAGTGAAGGACGATCGCATCCGGCGCCCCGCTCTTCACGATCGCCTGGTCGACACAGTAACCGGCGAAGGCCAGCTTACGTCTTGACGCCTCTTCCTCTTGCCCCATCGACGCCCACACATCCGTCGAGATGACATGCGCTCCGCGCGCCGCCTCCTTCGGATCCTTTGTCAGCGTAAGTGAACCGCGTCCGTTCTGCTTCTGGAGCTCACGCGCTGCGTTGACGAGCAGCGGATCGGGGGCAAAACCTTCCGGGCACGCGAGGATCAGATCGAGCCCGAACATGCCTGCCGCCTCGATCCACGACGCCGCCATGTTGTTGCCATCGCCGATCCAGGCGTAGCGCAGGCCCTCGATGCGGCCGAACTTCTCGCGCACGGTGAACAGATCGGTCGCGACCTGACACGGGTGATGCTGATCGGAGAGTCCGTTGATCACCGGAACCCACGCAGCCTTCGCGAGCTGCGCGACGCGTTCCTGACCAAACGTGCGCAGCACGATCGCGTGGCAATAGCCCGATAGCACGCGCGCGGTGTCTTCGATCGGTTCGCCGCGCGCGATCTGGCTGCCTTGCGAGGTGAGGACCACGGCGTGACCACCGAGCTCGAACACGCCGACCTCGAACGAGACGCGCGTGCGCGTCGACGCTTTCTCGAACACGAGCGCGACGGCCTTGCCGGCGAGCGTGGTCTGGTTGCGGTTCTTCTTGAGGTACGCCGCGCGATCGAACAGAGCCGGCCACTGCGCGACCGGAACATCACCGAGCGTCAAAAATCCGCGCTTCACTTGCCAACTCCTTCTGCGAGCACGCTCCGCAGGATGCCAACCGCTTCGTCGAGCTGATGCCGCTCGACGATGTACGGCGGCGCGAAGCGAATGACGTTGGAACCGGCGACCGACACGAGCATGCCCTTCTCGCGGCAGCGCGTGGTGACAGCGGCCGGCGCACCCTTGACGGCGATGCCACGCAAGAGACCACGGCCGCGTGTGTCGAGTGCGTGACCGGGGAACTCTTTCACGAGCTCGTTGAGCTTTCCGCCCAGGTACTGGCCCGCTTGCGACACGCGCTCGAGTAAGCCCTCGTTGTCGATGATCTCGATGACCGCGTTTGCCGCCGCGCACGCGAGCGGATTGCCGCCGAACGTCGTCGCGTGCGGGACGGCACCGCCGGGCGCCATCGAGAGGCCCGCCGCCGCCTTGTTGGTCATCGCGACCGCGCCGACGGGGACGCCGCCGCCGAGGCCCTTCGCGAGCGTCATCACGTCGGGCGTGACGTCGTCGTGCTGATGACCGAACCACGTACCGGTGCGGCCGATGCCGGTCTGCACCTCGTCGAAGATCAGGATCGTGCCGGTGTCGTCGCATAGGCGGCGCAGGCCGGCGAGATAGCCGGGAGGTGCGACGACGATGCCGCCTTCGGCCTGGATCGGCTCGACGATGATCGCGCACGCCGCACGTCCCTCGAGCGCCTTCGTGGCGGCTTCGAGATCGCCATACGCGATGTGCTCGACGGGCTCGACGAGCGGGCCGAAGTTCTCGCGGTACTTCGCCTGACCGGTGATCGCGACCGTCGCGAACGTGCGGCCGTGGAAGCTGCCGATCGTCGACACGATCTTCGTGCGCTGCGGCTGGCCCTCGACGACGGCTTGATAGCGACGCGCGAGCTTGAGCGCACCCTCGTTCGCTTCCGCGCCCGAGTTGCAGAAGAACACGCGATCGGCGAACGAGCGATCGACGATGTTCTTCGCGGCGAGGATCTGCTGATCGTTATAGTAGAGGTTCGAGATGTGAACGAGCTTGAGCAGCTGCTCGGTCACGCGCGCGGTGAACAGCGAGTGGCTGTGGCCGAGCCCGCACACGGCGATGCCCGCGGTCATGTCGAGATAGCGGGTTCCGGCGCGATCCCAGACCTCGCAGCCACGCCCACGCTCGAACACGATCGGCTGCGGCTTGTTGTTCTTGAGAAGAACCTGATCGGCGAGTGCTAGGAGGTCAGCCTGCGTATGCACGGCCGAGGTGTACCACCAACTTAGAGGATGTAGCGCGTCAGATCTTCGTCCGCGACAAGGGCGCCGAGCCGCTCGCGCACGTACTGAGGGGTAATCGGAATTGTCTGCGCGCCGATATCGGGCGCGTTATAGAGCAGATCGTCGAGCAGCCGCTCGAGCACCGTGTGGAGTCGGCGCGCGCCGATGTCGTGCGTGCGCTGGTTGACGTCGGCGGCGATCTGCGCGAGCTCGCGAACCGCGTCAGCCGTCCACTCGATGTTGACACCTTCGGTCGCGAGCAGCGCCTGGTACTGGCGGGTGAGCGCGTTCGTCGGCTCGGTCAAGATGCGCACGAACTCGTCCGCGCCGAGCGACTTGAGCTCGACACGGATCGGAAAGCGCCCCTGCATCTCAGGGATGAGATCGCTCGGCTTCGCCATGTGGAACGCGCCGGCCGCGATGAACAGCACGTGATCGGTGCGCACCGGGCCGTACTTCGTCGTGACCGTCGAGCCTTCGACGATCGGCAACAGGTCGCGCTGCACGCCTTCGCGCGACACGTCGGCACCGTGGCGCTCGGCCTTCGTCGCGATCTTGTCGATCTCGTCGATGAACACGATGCCGGCATTCTCGGCGCGCCGCACCGCTTCGCGCGTTGCAGCGTCGTGATCGATCAGCTTGTCGACCTCTTGCTCGGTGAGCGCGCGCCACGCCTGCTGCACCTTCATCTTCTGCCGCTTGGTCTTGCGACCGAGCGAACCGAACATGTCCTTGAGGCCCGACAGTGCTGACTCGTCGATGCCGGGCTGACCGCCGAGCACCGAGATCAGCGGGTTCGAGTCGTCGGTGAGCTCGACTTCGACCTCGCGATCGTCGAGCTTGCCGTCGCGCAACATCGCACGCAGCTTCTCGCGCGTCGCATCGTTCGCCGTGCTCGGCTCACCGGGTCGATCCGTGAATGCACGACCGCCGCCGCGCGGCAGCAAGAGATCGAGCAGCCGCTCCTCGGCGGCCTCCTTCGCACGCGGCCGCACCTTGCCGGCTTCCTCGTCGCGCACGAGCTTGACCGACACCTCGTCGAGGTCGCGCACGATCGAGTCGACGTCGCGGCCGACGTAGCCGACCTCGGTGAACTTCGACGCCTCGACCTTGAGGAACGGCGCACGCGCGAGGCGCGCGAGTCGACGCGCGATCTCGGTCTTACCGACGCCGGTCGGTCCGATCATGATGATGTTCTTCGGCGAGATTTCGTCGCGCAGCTCGCCTTCGACCTGCTGGCGGCGCCAGCGATTGCGCAGCGCGACCGCGACCGCACGTTTCGCCTCGCCCTGGCCGATCACGTACCGATCAAGCTCGGCGACGATCTTGGCAGGCGTGAGCTCCTGCTCGGTCTTCACGGCAGCTCCTCGATCGTCAAACTCGTGTTCGTGTAGATGCAGATGTCGGCGGCAATTGCCATCGCCGTCTCTGCGATCTGGCGCGGCGAGAGCGAGCCAGCTTCCGGTGTCCGGACCAGCGCGCGTGCCGCTGCGAGTGCAAAGCCGCCACCCGAGCCGATCGCGCACACGCCGTCGTCGGGCTCGATCACGTCGCCGGAGCCGGAGATGATGAACGTACTCTCGCCATCGGCGACGACGAGCATCGCTTCGAGCCGGCGCAGCGCGCGATCGGTGCGCCACTCCTTTGCGAGCTCGACCGCGGCGCGACGGAGCGGGCTGCGTTGTTCACGGAGCTTGTCGTCGAGACGCTCGAACAGTGCGATGCCGTCGGCGGCCGAGCCGGCGAATCCGCCGATCGCCCTGCCCTCGCCGAGCCGGCGCACCTTCTTCGCGCCGCCTTTGACGACCTGATTACCGAGCGTGACCTGTCCGTCGCCTGCCACCACCACCTGCGAACCTCGCCGAACGGACAGGATCGTCGTCGAGTGGATCTCCGGCTGCTTCACGCGCCGTTCGTAGCACGCGCGCGGCGCCAGCGGCAGGGCTATCGCTCGCGCGTCATCTGTCGCGCACCACCCTCTCGCGCACTATCTGTCGCGCACCACCCCTCGCGCGGTCTTGTCGTAGCGGACGCCGATCAGCCGGGGATGGCGCAGCTTGTCGTGCCCCGTCCATTCCATGAAGCCGACCTGCACGACGATGTCAGGTCTCACCCAATGGACGCGCAGCTTCGGCAACCCGACCGCGCGGGTGAACGGCGAGCGCTCGATCGCGAGCGCGTCCAGCTTCTCGCGCAGCTCGCGCAACAGCTTCGTATCGAACCCGGTGCCGACCTTGCCGGCGAACACGAAGTCCTCGCCTTCGTAGAAGCCCACGAGCAGCGCGCCGAGGCCGACCCGCTGGCCCTGCGGATCGGTGAAGCCACCGACGACGAGCTCCTGCGACGCTTCGATCTTCATCTTGAGCCACTGCTTCGATCGCTTGTGCTCGTAGACCGAATCGCGTCGCTTCGCGATCACACCTTCCCAGCCTTCGCGCCGTGCGCGCTCCCATGGTTCGTCGTCGTCCACGATCAACGCGCGCTCGAGCGGTGGCGCGAGCGGCAACTTCGCGAGCTCTGCGCGGCGCTGTTCGAGTGTCAGCGCACGCAGGTCGCGGCCGTCGATCCACAGCATGTCGAACACGTGATACTCGCTCCCGTCCCATGCAAGCTCGCCATCGAGGATGACCTCGTCGTGCGGCAGCTTCGCGATCGCGGCACTGACGTGCGGCACGGTCTGCTCGAGGTGGTTGCGCGAATACAGCTTCACCTCGCTGCCGCGCTTGAACGAGATCAGCCGGATGCCGTCGTACTTGAGCTCGAACGTCCACTCCGGTCCGGTGAACCGCTCTTGCGTCAGCGTCGCGGCCATCGGCACGAGCCAGTCGGGCATGCTCATGGCCCGTTCACTCTACTTCGATGGCTTCGCCCGGGGGTGCGCGTCGTCGTAGACCTTCATCAAGTGGTCGAGCGACACCTTCGTGTAGATCTGCGTCGACGATAGGCTCGCGTGGCCGAGCAGCTCCTGGATCGAGCGCAGGTCGACGCCCTCGTCGAGCAGGTGAGTCGCGAACGAGTGGCGCAGCCCGTGTGGCGTCGCGTTCGCGTGCACGCCGCCGGCGATCGTCCACCGCTTCACCATGCGCTGCACCGAGCGCGGTGTCAGCCGCTCGCCACCGGCGTTGACGAACAGCGCCTGGTCCACGGCCTTGAGCGCCCGCCGAGCCGGCAGATACGCGGCGAGCGCGCGGTCGGCAGCGCCGCCGAGCGGCACTTCGCGCGACTTGTTGCCCTTGCCGCGACGCACGAGCACGATCGGCATGCCGTAGCGATCGCGATCGATGTCACTCACATCGAGGCTGCACGCCTCGGAGACGCGCAGCCCGGTCGAGTAGATGAGCTCGAGCATCGCCTGGTCGCGCAACCGCAGTAGCGCGTGGCGCGCCTCTTCCTCCGCCGACAGCGTGCGATGCGCGGTACGGCCGGTCGTGGTCGGCGCCTCGACGAGGCGAAACGCGTCGTCGACATCGAGTGCGCGCGGCAGGCCTTTGCCTTTCTTCGGGCCACGAATCGCCGCGGCTGGATTGCCGGCGAGCACGCCGCGCTTGACGAGGAAGCGACAGAACGCGCGCACGCTCGACAGCTTGCGGCCGATCGTGGCGGCGCCGTTTTCGCCGAACAGCGCGGCGAGCTGACTGCGCACGTCGATCGCGGAGAGCCGCGCGAGCGGAGCGTCCTTGCCGCGCTTCTCGCGGAGATGATCACGCAGCGCGCCGACGTCGCGCAGGTAGACCTCGACGGTCTTCGCTGAATACGCGCGCTCGACCTCGAGGTAGCTCTTGAAGGCGGCGAGCGCTGCGTCCCAGTCCACGGTGAGAGGATCGCGCGAAGCGCGCCGCGATGCGACTTTTCGAGCACTCGGCTAGAGCACGCCGGCGGGCGGCGTCACGGTGACCTCGTCGACGGAGATCGCCGGGTTCGTCACGAGCGCGAGCAGAAGCTGCGCCACATCGCCGGGCTGCATCATCTTGCTTCGATCGAAGCCGGGCCGGTCGTCCCAGATCGGCGTGTCGGTCGCGCCGGGCATCAGCGTGGTGACGCGAATGTTGTGCGGCCGCGCTTCGGCGGCAAGCACGCGGCCAAGACCGAGCTGGCCGGCCTTCGCGGCCGTGTAGCCACCGCACTCGGTGAAGCCGTGATGCGCGGCGTGCGAGCTGACGAGCACGATGTGGCCGCTGTGCTTCGCATGCATGAGACGCAGCGCTTCGCGCGCGCACAGAAACGAGCCTGTGATGTGCACATCGAGCATCGCGCGTACGTCGGCGACGTTCGCGTTCGCGATCGGCGCAAACGTGCCGGTGCCGTGCGAGCACACGAGGACATCGACGTAGGGCAGCACGGCAAACACCGCTCGCACTTGGGCTTCGTCGGTCACATCGAGGTGTGTCTCGACGATTTCGCCGGCCCCGGGCACTGTCACGGGCTTGCGTGCAAACCTGCGTGCACACGACAGCACGCCGGCACCTTCAGCCGCGAGCACACGTGCGCACGCGAGCCCAATGCCGCTCGAGCCGCCGGTCACGAGCGCTAGGTTTCCGATCAGTCGTTGCACTCACGGCAGTATACTCGCGTGCATGAGGCTCGCCGGGATCGTGGTCGCGATCGTAGTCGGGTGGTCGGTGGCATACGCCGGCAGCAAACCGCTCACGACCGAGCAGGCGCTGAAACCGTATGCGGGCAGGATCGTATTCTCTCCGGATGTGCCGCCGACGCAGCTCGACGAGATGCCGGCGTATCTGAAGGCGAACGCGACGAAGGAGAACAGCTACGACGTGCTCAAAGGCCCGCCGTGGCAGTTCCATCTCGTATCCGTGCTCGCGAAGGATCCCGGCACCAAGCCGATCTCACTCGTGTTCGCCGACAAGGACGACAAGAAGCTGACGGCGATGCACACGGTCGAGGTCCACTCGCAGAAGAAGCTCGTCATTACGGCGAGCGAAGCGACGATCGCGGCGGGCTTTGCGGCCGGCAAGACCTACGTCGTGCGGCTGATGCAGGGCAAGACGGTGCTTGCCAAGGCCGAGCTGCACCTGCGCGAATAGTTAGTGCGTGAGCCGTGCGGGGTTCGGTGACCAGCGCGTCAGATCGAGCTCCCAGGTCTGCCCGACGAGACCAGCTCCGAAGCGGTCGTGCGGTTCTTCATGCGCGAGTACGAAGCCCTCACCTTCGTAGATTTTCCGCGCGCTGACCAGCACGCTGTTCGTCCACAGGCTGAGCGTGCGATAGCCGTTCGCAAGCGCGTGTTCGATCACCTCCCGCACCAGGTGATGTCCGATGCCGAGGCCACGAGCCCACGGCTCGACGAGCAACAGGCGCAGCTTCGCGACGGTATCGCTGCCTCGGACACAGAAGATCGAACCTGCGCGCTTGCCCTTCACGTACGCGATCCAGCAGCGATCGCTTGCGTGCTTGTGCTCGACGAAATCGGCGACGACGCGCGCGACCAGTGCCTCGAAGCGAACATCCCAGCCGTACTCCTCGGCGTAGAGCACGCCGTGCCGCTCGACGACCCAGCCGAGATCGCCTGGGCGCGGATCGCGAACGTCGATCGTCGGCTTGTCACCAATGATGACGCGCGTCATGCCGCACGCACCGCAACGCGGCCGAGCCACGCATCGAAATCCGCCTGCGCACGCTCGGCCATGCGGTGCTTGCGATGGTCCTTGCGCACGTCGGGCAGCGGCGGAAGCAGACCGTAGTTCACGTTCGTCGGGCCGTACTTGTAGTTGCCTTCGCGCGGCGCGGTGACGTGATTGTAGAGACCGCCCATCATCGTCGTCGGAGGTGGATACGGTGCGGCGCGGCCGGTCAGCTCGCCGGCGAGCAGCCACGCGACGATCATCCCCATCGCGCACGACTCGATGTAGCCCTCGACGCCCGTGAGCAGCCCCGCGAACCGCACGTTCGGCCGATCGCGCAGCTCGAGATGCGAGCCGAGCCGACTCGGCGCATCGATGTACGTGTTGCGATGAATCGAGCCGAAGCGCAGAAACTCGGCGCGGTGCAGCGCGGGAATCATCTGGAAGATCCGCTGCTGCTCGGGATACGCGAGGCGCGTTTGAAAGCCGACCAGGTTGTACGCGGTCTGATAGCGATTCTCCGGCCGCAGCTGCACGACCGCCCACGGCCGATGCCCGGTACGCGGATCGCGTAGCCCGATTGGACGCATCGGTCCGAACCGCAGCGTCTGATCGCCGCGCTCGGCCATCACCTCGATCGGCATGCAGCTCTCGAAGTAACGCGGCTCCTCGAAGTCGTGCGGCAGCACCTTGCGACCCGCGTTGACCGCAGCAACGAACGCGTCGTACTGCTCCTTGTTGAGCGGACAATTGATGTAGTCACCGACGCCCGTGTCACCACCGGCCGCGCGATCGCCATCGGCATCGCGACCCGGTGCATCGGCATCGCGTCCCCAGCGCGAGGCGCGAAACGCGAAGTCGAAGTCGATCGAATCGGCAGCGACGATCGGCGCGATCGCGTCGTAGAAGTACATCCGGTCGCCGCCGAGCTCGGCGCGAATCACGTCCCCGAGCGCGCCTTCGGTCAGCGGCCCGGTCGCGACGATGACGGGATGATCCGGCAGCTCGTCGATCCGCCGGCGCTCGATGCGAATGCGCGGATGCAGTGCGAGCCGCTGCGTGATCGCACGCGCGAACCCGAACCGCTCGACCGCGAGCGCCTGCCCTGCCGGCACGCGATGCTGATCGGCGCACGCGATCACGACCGAGCCCGCGCGCCGTAGCTCGTGCTTGAGTAACCCCGCGGGCGCGATCGGATCGTCGCTGCGCAGCGAGTTGCTGCACACGAGCTCGCCGAGCAGCGGGCTCTGATGTGCCGGCGACATCGCGCACGGCTTCATCTCGACGAGCGAGACGCACAAGCCCGCTTCCGCGAGCTGCCACGCCGCTTCGCTGCCGGCCATGCCGCCGCCGACGACGGTGACATCAGGCCGCATCGCGCCTCCGAGTAGGGTCAGGCACAACTTGTACTACTTGCTGTTCGAACAAGTAGTAGAAGTTGTGTCTGACCCCGTTCCAAAGCGACGTCATCGCGAATCCCCCGACCGCGTGACGTGCACCGTGAACGTTGACCATTGCGTACCCAGAATCGACTGCGCTTCGCAGCGCGCGTGATCAGCTCGCGGCTTCGGAGCTGTCCCAACCCTCGTCGGTCGCGCCTTCGTCGACCTCGGGGAGCGGCGGCGGCATGTTGTCGAGATCCGTATCCGGAGCCGACGGAGGAGCGGTGTCCATCGGCGCGGGTGCGGGCGCCGGCGCAGTCATCACTGGCGCCTTCTTCGCTGCCGGCTTCTTCGCGGCAGGCTTCTTCGCCTTCGCTTTCGCTTTCGCCTTCGCCTTGACCGCGCCCTTCTTCGCGGGCTTCGCCTTCTTCGCCGCGCTTTTCTTCGCGGGTTTGGATGCAGCCTTCTTCGCACCCTTCTTCGCTTTTGCTGCCTTTTTCGCCTTGGCCATGCGCCGAACGCTACATGAAGTCGTCCTCGTCGGGGAACAACTTCACGAGGTCGCAGCGTCGGTTTGCATCTGCAACGCGACTTGTTCGGTTCTGTCTTTTCTTTGTGCGCGCTCTGTGCATCGCCGCGTTGGTGGAGATCTCCTGCCGATCCCCGGCCCATCCGAGAACCGGACAGACCGCTGCAACACAGCCGGCCGCGGACGAGGGGATGGACTGGCCCTGTCCCGGCGGAACGCAGGACTGCCTGGGATTTCCGGCCACTCCCGACGACGAGCCCATCGGCGAGGGCCCTGGCGGCACGCCCCTGCCCGATGTCGACGACGACCTCACCGGCCCGCACCGCCCCGGATCGCCGGTGCAGGCGTCCGGCTGCCCGGCCACCCCGTGGTGGGGCGGGAACCTGCGTGCGACCGGGTTTGCGGTGTTCGTCGGCGGTGGCCGAGCGCCGGCCATCGACGCCGACGCGTCGTTGCGCGGTGAGGTCGACGGCCTCCTCCCCGAAGAGCTCCACGCCCCCGTGATCCACAGCCTGGACCGGCTCTATGCGTGTCTTTGCGCCCCTACGACGTCTGTACGGATCGACGTTCGCATCGTGATCAACCCCACCGGTCGCACGCTCTCGGTCGACAGCAACGCTCCCGATCGTGCCTGCATGCGCGACGCGCTCGCGCGGATCGCATTTCCACGTCGTGATTCACCGACGTTCGCGCGCTTTCGCCTCGAGTACACGGTGAAGACGACACAGCCGGTTCGCCTGCCGTGATCGCGCTATCGTTCGCCGCGATGGCGAACTTCACGACGTGGACGGTCTGCAAGCACAAACCGATCGAAAAGCTCACGCCGAACCTGTGGCGCGTGAGCGGCACGATGCCGAATGCGGAAACGCAGCAGCGCCAGATGGTGCTCGCACGGATGGCCGATGGCCGCGTCATCGTCCACAACGCGGTCGCGCTCGACGATAACGAGATGGCCGAGCTCGAAGCGTGGGGCACGCCGTCGGTGATCTTCGTGCCGAACGCGTACCACCGCCAGGACGCCGGCATCTGGAAGCAGCGCTACCCGCAGGCAAAGGTGATCACGCCCGCTGGCGCGAAGAAGCGCGTGAACACCGCAGTCGCGGTCGACGCGGTCACGGAAGAAGCGCCTAAGGACGACACGGTGCGCTTGTTCCCGATCGACGGCCTACCCGGCGAGAGCGTGCTCGAGGTGAAGTCTCCGGACGGCGTGTCGCTCACGTTCTGCGATGCGATCTTGAACGTGCCCAAGCTCGGCTTCCCGATGGGCTTCTTTCTCGGCCCGACGGGTCAGGTCTCGACACCGCGCGTCGTGCGGTGGATCGCGCTCAAGAACAAGAAGGCGTTCGCGGCGCAGCTCGAGAAGCTCGCCGAGACGCCCGGCCTCAATCGCGTGATGTTCGGCCACGGCAGGCCGATCACAGATGATCCGAAGGGCGCGCTACTGGCCGTCGTGAAACAGCTCGTCGGCTGATCCAAGCCCAGCGATCCAGACGTGCACGTGCACGTGACACGTGCTCGTGCTCGTACACGATCTCTGCCGGCGAACTAGCGTCGTGATCTCCGGAACGTAGTGCCGGCAGGCGCGTGGTTGCGCTGGCCCCGAGGCTCGAACGCGTTGCTGCGCGCGTTCAGGGCGATGCTTTGTGCTCCGCTCGCCTGCGGGTCCCATGGACCACACGATCCAGGCGGCCAGATCGACAATTCGCGGTGTCCGCAGGGACGTCGTTCCAGGTGCAGACCGGACCACCTGCCTCCGTGCACGTGCACGTGCACGTGCACGTGAACGTCCCGGGCTCTGCGCTAGGCCGCGTTCTCTTCGGACTCGTCCGAGCCCTGGCTGCGCCAGTCGCATTCCATGCAGCGCAGTGTCGTGCCGCTCTTGTTCTCTTTCTTGAGCACGAACTTCGCCTGGCACACCGGGCACGGCTGCGGAATCGGCTTGTCCCACGCGACGAAGTCGCAACCCTTCTTCGCCCAGTTCGAGCAGCCGTAGAACGGCTTGCCGCGCCGGCTGCGCTTCTCCGCGATGAAGCCACCGCAGCCGGGCCGCGGGCACTTCACGCCGAGGGAGATCGGCTTGGTCGTCTTGCAGTCGGGGTAGCGCGTGCACGCCAGGAAGCTGCCGAAGCGGCCGCGCTTGACGGTCATCGGTGCACCGCACGTCTCGCAGACTTCGTCCGTCGTCTGCGGCGGGACCTTCTCCCACGTGCCATCGAGGTTCTTGACGACCTCGAATGTGGTGCGGCATTCCGGGTAGCCCGAGCACGCGGCGAAGTAGCCGTTGCGACCGAACTTGATCACGATCGGCTTGCCGCACTTCTCGCACGACCACTCGGTCGGTTGCTCCTCGCGCTTGATGTCGCGCATCTCGGTCTCGGCCTTCTCGAGCTCGCCTTTGAACGGGCCGTAGAACGCACCGAGCAGCTTGCGCCAATCCTCGCGACCTTCCTCGACGTGGTCGAGGTCCGCTTCCATCTTTGCGGTGAAGTCGCTCGACACGATCTCCGGGAAGCTCTCGACGAGCAGACCGTTGACCAGGATGCCGAGCTCGGTCGGCCAGAAGCGCGCTTCCTTCTTCTCGACGTATCCGCGGTCGACGATCGTCGACATGATCGCGGCGTACGTCGATGGGCGGCCGATGCCGCGCTCCTCGAGCTCCTTGACGAGCGACGCCTCGGAGAACCGCGGCGGCGGCTGCGTGAAGTGCTGCTCGGGGCGAACGCTCTCGAGCGTGACGCTATCGCCGACTTCGAGCGGCGGTAGCAGCTTGTCAGCAGCCTCGGCCGCCTCGGCCTTCGCGTCGTCGCTCTCGGCGACTTCGTACACCTTCGTATAGCCGGCGAACTTCATCACCTGGCCGTTCGCGCGAATCACGGCCTCGCCGCGATCCATGTCGACCGTGGTCTGGTCGTACACGGCTGGCACCATCTGCGACGCGACGAAGCGCTGCCAGATCAGTCGGTACAGCTTCGTGAGCTCGACGCCTTCGGGATGGTTCGCGAGCGCCTCCTCGACCTTCTCCGGCGGCCACTCCATCAGCGTCGGACGGATCGCTTCGTGCGCGTCCTGCGCGCGATCCTTGTTGCCGTACGTGTTCACCTCGTCGGGGAGGTACTCCTTGCCGTACGTGTCGGTGACGTATTGGCGGACGGCCGTGAGCGCATCGTCGGAGACACGCGTCGAGTCGGTACGCATATAGGTGATGAGACCCGTGGGCCCTTCTTCACCGAGCTCGACACCTTCATAGAGGCGCTGCGCGAGCGCCATCGTGCGCTTCGCGGAGAACCGCAGCTTGCGCGCGGCGTCCTGCTGCAGCCTCGACGTGATGAACGGCGCCTGCGGTTTCTTGCGGCGCTCCTTCTTGTCGACGGTTGCGACGACGGCATTGCCGGCGCGCAGCTCGGTCGCGATCGCTTCGGCGTCGGCCTGCGTCTTCGGCTCGGCTTTCTCGCCCTTCCACTTCCAGATGCGCGCCTCGAACGGCGGCGGCTGATCCGCACGACACGTGATGTCGACCGACCAGTACTCCTCGGGCACGAACGCCTTGATCTCTTCTTCGCGCTCGCACACGAGGCGGACGGCGACCGACTGCACGCGGCCAGCCGACAACCCGCGCTGGACCTTGTTCCAGAGAATCGGGCTGATCTTGTAGCCGACGATTCGATCCAGGATGCGACGCGCCTGCTGGGCGTTCGTCTTGTCCATGTCGATCGCGCGCGGCGCGGCGATCGCGGCGGTGACGCCCTTCTTCGTGATCTCGTTGATGAGGACGCGCTTGAGGTTGTGGTTGACGTCCTTGATCTCTTCTGCGACGTGCCACGCGATCGCTTCACCTTCGCGATCGGGGTCGGATGCGAGATAGACGGTCTCGGTCGACGCAGCGGCTCTGCGGATGTCGCCGAGGACCTTCTTCTTGCCTTCGATCACTTCGTAGGCCGGCTCGAACGAGCCGTCATCGAGATCGATGCCGATGTCGCCCTTGAAGCGTGGCTTCTTGGGGATGTCGCGCACGTGACCGACCGACGCCTTCACGATGTAGTTCGCGCCCAGATACTTGTTGATCGTCTTCGCCTTTGCAGGCGACTCGACCACGACGAGAGCGGAGCCCGGCTTGATCTTCTTCGCACGGACGATCTTCGGCTCTTCTTCTTCGCCGTTCTCGGCGGTCTTGCCCGTCGCCTTGCTCGGCTTCGCGCCTTTGACCGGCTTCTTGGCTGCCGCCCTGTCTGCCTTCTTGTCAGCCTTCTTGGCTTCGACCTTCGGCTCGGGCTTCTTTGGCTCGGGCTTCTTTGGCTCGGGCTTCTTCGGCTCGGGCTTCTTGGCTGCGGCCTTCGCGGGCGCACCCTTCGCCTTGCCGTTCCCCTTCGCAGCAACAGGCTTCTTCTTCGGTGGCGGCGCTTTCTTCTTGGTCACTGCAACCTCGCTAACGACTCGAGTTGGGGCAAAGCACGTAGCACAGCGCGAACAGACAAGCCGGTGTGGCGCACGATCGCGTCGACACCGCGCACACCCTGAGCGAGCGCATCGCGCACGCGGGTGGCATTGTCATCGAGCACGAGCGGCGCGGGATACCGCGGGCGCCCGGCGAGCAATTCGACCACATCCTCGTCGGTCTCGACGAGTGCTGCACCGGTCGCGAGCAGCTTCGCGCAGCCGGGGCTGCCGGGATACGCGGCAACGATGCGGCCCTGCTTGCGCGCGGCGGCCGCCGTCGACAGCGAGCCCGACTTCACGTCGGCCTCGACGACGATCACGGCATCGGCGAGCGCGGAGATGATCGTGTTGCGCTGCGTGAACGTGCCCGGACGCGGCTGCATGCCGTGCGGGAACGTGCTGACGAGCGCGCCATCGCTCGCGAGAATCTGATGGAACAGGCCCGCGTGCCGCGCGGGATAGAGGACGTCGACGCCACTACCGAGCACTACTGTCGTGGTCCCCGCACCCGCGAGTGCGCCGCGATGAGCCGCGGCATCGATGCCGAGCGCACCACCCGAAACCACCTGCACGCCGCGCGCGACGACATGCTTCGCCCACGTATGGGCGCGGCCCATTGCTTTCGTAGTCGCCGCGCGAGCGCCGACGATCGCCACTGCGGGGCCTTCGCAGAGCTGGCCACGAACGTGGAGCACCTGCTCGATTCCGAGCGCACGAAGGCGCTGCGGATACCCCGCATCTCCCGGCCTCAGGCTACTCAGCGCAGTGGTCACAAGGGGAATGCAATTAGCTACCCGGCCTCGCCACGTCAAGTGCGAGAGATCCAGCACAAGCGATTTCAGCCGCTTGCACGAACGCCCTACATCTATATACGCGCCAAACGCGCTGCGCCGATCAGGTAGGGACCTACTGCGACTTCTGCATCATCACGATGTCGCCGACCGCCATTTCCTGCACCGATAACGTGACCAAACCGATCGAGACCTGGTCTCCGACTTCGACGATCACGATTTGTCCGAGCGAGCGCGCGGGGAACGTCCGGTCGTCCTGACCGACGGTGTCCTTGGACTGCTTCGGCTTGGCGTCGCCGCGACGCACGACGAACATCCGGTTACCGACCTCGATGCCCGAGCTCTTGCCGAGGTCAACGAACACGACCTCGCCTTGGCCGATCAGCTGGTCCTGCTTGAGCATCGCGACGATGTTGCCCTGCGCGTCGACCTTCGGCGGCACCGGCGGGACATTCTTGAATGTCTTGGCCAGCGGGCCGACGCGCGCGCCGCGCTCGATCTCCTGGTTCGCCTCGACGATCACGCCGCGCGCCTTCTTGTCTTGCTTGACGGTCTCGATGCGCACGGTGCCGAGCACGCGCACGTATGCGCCCTGCTCTTTGCCGCCGTGCTTCACCGAGTTGTCGGGCTTGTAGATCGAGTAGAGCTGGCCAACCTTCGGTGGGTTGTTCGCCGGATACGACACGTAGATCGAATCGCCGATCGTCAGCAGATCTTTTTCGTCGACGGCGCCGTCGACGACGTTCGACTTCTCGAGATCCGATTTCTCGACGAACGCGGTCTGCTTGATGCCGACATCGCTGCGCGTCGCCGGCGGCGGAATGTTGTCGATCGGCTTCACCTCACCGGGCTGCGGCGTCTGCTCCGGCTCTTGGGCGGGCTGCTGCGCGAACATGCCGCGCGGCAACAACCGCACGAGGTCACCGGGATAGATCCAGTGCGGGTTCGTGATCTGCGGGTTGTACGACCACACCTTCGGCCACTGCCACGGATCGTTGAAGTAGTAGAAGCAGATATCCCAGAGCGTGTCGCCCTTGCGCACGACATGGAGCTCGGGCGTCGGACCCGCGTGCACCGAAACCGGGCCACCCTCGTCGGCGGTGTCGTAGCCAAACGGTACGGAGCCCTCCGGTGCGTAGTAGTAGCCACCGGCGGGCGCTCCTGCCGCGCCCGGTTGTTGATCGGGCGCGTATTGCACCTTGCCGTCGGGACCAACGATCACGACGTTCGGCTTCTGTGGTTGCTGCTTCGGTGCCGGTGGTGGCGTCGCGGGCTTGGGAGCCGCACCAGGATCGAGGTTGATCGGTGCGTCTTGTTGCTGCGGATACACCGGCACCTGCGCCGCCGCCACGCCCGGCGCGACGAGCGGCGCGACCAGCGCGAGCAGAATTTTTCTCACGGCGACTCCAATCGCTTCGCTGCCAGCGCAGCGGGCTCGCTCTTCGGATACAGGTTCACGACTTGCTCTAGCACCGCGCGCGCTTTGTCGGCCTGGCCGAGCGCCGAGTAGCAGTATCCCACTTTGAGCAATGCGTCGGGCACCTTGTTTCCCCGCGGGTAGGTCTCGATCGTAGCGCGGAACTCGACGAGTGCATGCTGGTAGTCCTTGCTCGCGTAGAACGTTTCGCCGAGCCAGTACTGCGCGTTATCCGCGTACTCGTGGCGCGGATAGTTCTTCAAGAACGTGCGCAACGCGGTCACCGCGTCGGTGGTCTTGCCAGCCTTCACGAGCTCGACGGCGGCGCGATAGTCCTCACCCGCAGCATCGTTACCGTCGCTGCGCGTCGGCACGTGCGTCGTGCGCGCCGACATCGGTGCTGGCCGCTTGGTGACTTCGAGACGATCGCTACGGACCGGCACTGCCGCAGGCCGACGCGGATGTTCGACGGCCGCTGGTTTGCCGAGGGCAGCATCGCCTTCGTATACGATCTCGCTGCCGTCATCGGCGACCGCGACGATGCGCTGGCCGTCGTTCACCGTCGGTGGCGCGACGACTTCGACCGGCAACGTCGGCATCGGTTCCATCGCCTGCGATGTCACCTTCATCTGCGCGAGCTGGTGCTCCATGTCGCGCAGCTTGCGATCTTGGATACGTCGATCTGCGCGCAGCTCCGCCACCTGCATGCTGAGCTTGCGGTTGTCTTCGCGCAGCGCTTTGACCGGCGTAGCGCAACCGACGCTCGCCAGCGCGACCAGGAATAGATGGCGCGTGATCGTCACAACTGAGAAATCGTAGGCCGGCCACGTGAACCGAGCAAAATTTCACGCGGACACGGATCGAAGTACTTCGATAAGCATCACGTCACAGCAGATGGCAGCGCGCGTTGATAAGCTCGATGCGTGCGGGGTGTCGTCGTCGTCTGCATGGCATGCGTGGCGAGCGCGAGCGCGAGCGCACAGCCTGCGCCTGTGCCGTCGCCACCGACGCCTCGCGACCATCGCGATTCGCCGGAGCCGCCACCGCCACCGCCCGCTCCTCGCGATCACCGCGACGAACCGCCGCCGCCGATCGTGCCGCAACCGACCACGAGCGACACGCCGGCTCCTGCGAATCCACCCGTGGCCGTCGAGGCCGGAGCCGACGTGAGCGCAGGCGTGCACAACGGCACCGTAACGCTGCCTGCGATCTTGGTGCACATCGAGTACGGCCTCGACTTCGGCATCGGTCCGACGCGCGGCGCTCAACCGACGCAGGGCTACGCGGTCGTGTTCGGCCTGCCGGTCAACGTCTTCCTGCTGCCGTGGCTCGGCGTCGGCGTTCGCGGTCAGGTCGTGTACAGCCAGGATCCCGCCGCCGACGGACCGATGACACCGTATCGCAGCGACGACGTAGAGACCGATCCACTGGCTGCGTGGAGCGCGACGGCGGGACCGCGCTTTAGGTTCTGGTCCGATCCGGCAGCACGGCTGCGCTGGGTAGTCGACGTCGACGCCGGTTACGTCCACCCAGATCCGATCTCGCCAGCGGGTCCGCTCGCGCGGCTGAGCCTCGGCCGTCAAGTCGGCATCTTCAATCCGCAAGGCAACGGCGCGAACCTCGGTGTCTCGCTCGCCGCCGAAACCGGCCTCGGTCCCGCGGCGTCGTATCGCGCGTTCTACGCGAGCGCGTGGTTCCATGGCGAGTCAGGCGTGTTCGCGGCAACCGACCCTGGCGACGACGGCGCATGGTTTCCGTCGACATTCTCGATCGACATGCCGATGTTGCTCGGCAAGAACTTCGGCGACGTGCCCGGCAATCTGATCTTCGGCGTCGCGGCCGCGTTCGGCGTCGCGGTCAGCGACTTGCTCGAGCCGCGCATCCGGATCGACACGCACTACATCCGACACAGCGATCAGGACGCAACGAAGACGCTCGGCGCGTCGGCCGGCACACGGCTGCGCTTCGATCACTACGGCGCCCCGGCGTTCGTCGATCTCTACGCCGGATACGAGCACGCGTACGGCGTCGAACCGCGGCTGATCGGCAATGGCAGGTTCGTCGACGTCGGCACCGGCCTGCACATCGTCGCGTGCAAGTTCGAATATGACCTCGGCGTGCGCTTCCGGCTCGGCGTCAGCGACGACAACAGCAAGCTCGCGGACATCGCGCTCGTGCTCGGCGGCGCGCGCGGCAATACCGTCACCGCGCTCGGCAAACCGATCGGCAAGTGCGACTAGCACCTACTGAGCTCCTGATTCCTCGTCGGTAGCTGGTGCGCGCGCCGATGCGCAGCGCAGTGCCCACATCGGCTCCGACGTTTTGTCTTCACGGTGTCATTGGCCTGTGGCCGAATCGTAAGATGAGGAACTTTGCGCTCGTGCTCGTACTCGTAGCGTGCTCGAGCTCGACGACGACAACACCGTCGTCGAAGCTCGCCATCGATCGCAACAACGTGACCGACTTCGACGCGACCGTGCGCGAAGGCCCGGCGTGGGCACGGGTCGTCGTGCGCTATACGCCGACGACAACGTTCTACGAGCTCTCGACGTCGTACGGTTTGCTCGCGTTCGCCGGCACCGAGGTGAACTTCTCCGCTGGCGATCCGGGCGTCGACCAATCGGTTCGCGAGCTGCTCGCCGACTCGCGCGCGACCGACGACGGCTACGTGATCCTCGCGGCGGGCGATCCCGAATATGATCTCGTCGAAGGATTGCTCGACCAGCTGATCGCAGCCGGCGCGGTGCAATCGCCAACGCTCGAGCAAAAAGGGACGACGCTCTATGCTGCCGCGTACACGACTGCGCGCGTGCTCGGCATGCAGCTCGCGACACACGCACCGGGCACCGGTGGTAGGCACGGCGGCGGTGCGCACGA
>DASUFX010000221.1:0-3932 GCA_036274355.1 Kofleriaceae bacterium
CCGCCGACCATGACCTCGAAGTGGTCGACGTTGGGACCTGGGTCGACGTCGGTGACCGTCACGTTGAACCGCGACATCACGTTCTTCACGCAGGTGACGACGCCGTTCCATGCGGTGTCACCGTAGGAGAACGCGGACAGCGTTCCATTCTGTTGTGCGATCGCGCTCGTGTTCGTGCGCGAGTTCGTGAAGCCGACCGTCACCTTGCAGCCGCCGGTGCAGCGGTTCAGGTAGATCGTCTTCGTGTTGACGACGTTGCCGACGGTCGGCGGCACCACCTTCGCCGGTACTACGACTCGCACTCCTCTCGGCTCGGCGCTTGCGGTGGCGGCCAGGACAAGCAGCGCGGCGACACCGACAAAACTCCGCATCCCCCAAAGGCTAACGCGACGCCGCCCGAAAAATAAACCGCCAAGTCGCCGAGGTCGCGTGGGTCAGGACTCGCTGAGTGTCTGACCCGAGCAAGCTTGGCAGCTTGGCGGTGTGAAACGTGTGTTCGTTACTTGCGGCGACGCCGCGTGATGAACATCGCAGCCATGCCGAGCAGCAAGAGGCCTGCGCCACCGCTCGAGCTGGTGTTCGTGCTGCAGCCACCGTCATCGCCGCCACCCGGCCAGCAGACGCCCGCGCCGTTGCCGGCATCCTGGCAGTCGAAGCCGCTCGGGCACGCGTTCATCGAGGGGTCACACGCCTCGACGCAGTAGCTGTTGCCGTCGGCGTCGCTGCCGCACTGGTTCGACGCGCAGTCCGTGCTCATCGTGCACGGCGAGCCGAGACCACCCGGCATGCCCGGGCCGGCGACGCAGTGACCGTCGACGCAGACCTGGCCGGCCGTCGTGCAGTCCGTCGCCGCCATGCAGACGGTGCCATTCTGGACGTTGACGGTCTGCTTCGCGGTGTTGCCGCCGCGGTCGTACGCGGTGATTTCGACTTTGTGCGCGCCCTGGCCGAGCGTCGTCGGCGCGCTCCAGTTCCACGGCGCTTCGGTGAGCGTCTTGACGAGCTGGCCGTCGAGGCGGAACTCCGCGTGGTCGACGGTGCGGTCGTCATTGATGTCGGCGCGAACCGGGAAGCCGGCGGTGATCTGCGCGCCTTCCGTCGGGTACGTGATGTTGACCGTCGGCGCGACGGTGTCGGGGGTGTTCGAGCCGAACGTCGCCATGATGAGCGCGTAGCTGTTCATCTTCGCGTTGCCGGTGCCGGCGTACGTGCAGCTGCACGTGCGCGCGCTGTACTCGCCGCAGGAGCCGGCTTCGTTCTGGAAGCTCTTGATGTTCGGGCCGCCCGAGAGATACGTCATCGGATCGCGGTTGTCGTACTTGTGGTCGAGGCCCCACGAGTGCGCGGTCTCCTGCGCGACGGTCCAGCACAGCTCGGGGACGTCGTTCGGGACGACGTTCGCGAACGTGAACGAGATCGAGTTCGAGATGTAGCCGCACGAGAACGGCGACACGCCGAGCACGCCGTTCTGCATGCCGACCTGCGTCGGCTGACCGGCGACGATCGCCATGTGGTAGTTGCCGCTGGTCGGGCGCGTCGTGACGATCTCGACGTCGAAGTCAGCGTACGTCTGCTTCACGCAGTTGACGAGCGCCGTCCAGTTCGTCGCGCTGCCGCTGTACGGCGAGACCGTCGCGTTGCTGTTCGGGATGCTCGACGTATCCGTCGTCGCGTTGTCGTAACCCGCGTGCAGGCTGCAGCCGTTCGGCTTGCAGTCGTTCAGGTAGATGACGTGCGAGACCGCGGCGGCGTTCGGAGCTTTGTACTCCGTCCCCTGCAGGCTCGGATCCGTCCACTTGTACGTGGCACGCGGGGCAGCAACTGCAGAACTTCCGGCCATCCCCAGAGCCAGAGCCGCCGACAAGGCGAGAGTACGCTTCATGGCCGCCGTTGTAGACGGACCGGCGGATCTGCAAAAGACTGGATCCGCTGGCACTAGCTCGCGCGATGTGAGGCACCGGGTCGCACACAATGCGACCTCGTGTTCGCTACTAGAAGATCGCGGCGCAAACGATGAATGCGACGTAAGCGGCCACCAAAATGGCGCCTTCTAACCTCGTGATTTTGCGGGATCCTCGCAGGGTGAGAACTCCCAGCAGCGTGATCGCAACCAAGCCCACGAGATCGACAAGGTGCATGCGTTCGCCAAGCCGGATCGGGCCCAGGTAGGCGGTTACCCCAAGCACCAAAAATACGTTGAGCAGGTTCGATCCGATCACCGAGCCGACCGCCAGCGCGGCATGCCCGCGCAGCGCTGCCACCAGCGAGCCCATCAGCTCCGGGAGTGCGCAGCCGATCGAGATGACGGTGAGCCCGAGCATGCGCTCGCTCATGCCGATCTCGGCCGCGATCCCGCGCCCGCCGCGCACGAACAGGTTCGAGCCCGCGACGAGCAGGACGAGGCCGACCAGGCTCATGAGGCCCGCAGTCACCCGCGAGACGCGTGGCCGGGCGCGGCCGCCGATCGAGCCGCCACTCTCCGCGGCCTTGGTCGACGACAGCATCGATGACGACGAGCGCGAGCTGGCGTCGGGTTCCGGCTCGTCGTCCGCGATCGCGGCGTCGGGATCGAGGCGCGCCGAGACGGTGAGCGTGACGATCGTGAAGATGATCGCGCACAGGATCAGCAGCGCGCCTTCGAGCTCGGAGAGCACGCCGTTGCGAAACAGGATCGGCACGGCGATCGCGGAGCCGACGAGCACCGGCACCTCGCGCCGGATGATGCGGCCGTCGACGGTCGGTGGCGCGATCAGCGCGGTGAGACCGAGGATCAGCGAGATGTTCGCGGCGCATGATCCGATCACGGTGCCGAGCGCGATCGGCTGGCTGTGTGCGAGTGCGGTCTTCGTCGCCACAGCGAGCTCCGGTGCGCTCGTGCCGTACGCGACGACGGTCAGGCCGATGACGAGC
Organism: Kofleriaceae bacterium; assembly: GCA_036274355.1. Classification (GTDB taxonomy): domain Bacteria; phylum Myxococcota_A; class Polyangia; order Haliangiales; family Haliangiaceae; genus JABFXX01. The sequence goes on from DASUFX010000221.1 coordinate 2,911, forward strand.
GGCTTCACGCCGAGCACGCGAGCGAGCGCCGCCGAGCCACGGATCAGCCACTCCGCACCCCAGTAGAGGATCGCGATCCCGAGGATCAGCTCGCCGACGTGGAGGATCGAGCCCAACGCTGCGAGCTTAACGCAGGCGGATCGTTAGCGCGACGTTCGGACCAAGTAGCGCGCGTCGCGCATCAGCGCTTCGAGCTGATTGATGATGTCGGAGTCGTAGACGCCGCGGATGTGCATCTTCGTGTCCATCAGCAGGAAGTAGCCGCCGTGCTGGATATCGGGCACGCCGCTCGGCCGATCCTCGACGCGCAGCATCGACGTCATGAACGGGCCCTCGATGAGCGAATGGACCTTGTCGTACGGCCCGGTGACGAACCGCCAGCGCTCGGGATCGGCACCGTACTTTTTCGCGTACGCGGCGAGTCGCTCCGGCGTGTCGTAATTCGGGTCGACCGAGAACGACAGCAGCTTGATGTCGCGGCCGATGTCGAACGTCTTCTCCTGGATGCGCGCCATTTTCATCGAGATGACCGGGCAGATCGTGTCGCAGCGGGTGAAGATGAAGCTGACGATCGAGACCTTGCCGCGCAGCGCTTCGTCCGAGAACGGCTGGCCCGTCTGATCCGTGAGCGTGAACGCGGGCACCTCGCCGAGGTCGGGCAGCGCCTTGTGCTCGGGACGGCACATCAGCGTCGGCACGACGATCGACGGCACCACCGCGACCAGGAACACGACCAGCAGCCCGAACAGCAGCCGGCGTCCTGGAACGGGGTGTGCGGCCTTTTCCACGGCGGGAACCTGGCAGATCCGCGACGAAATTGCACGCGTGTGTCGCTGCGGCATGGTGGCGCGCACGTAGGTGGGCGATCCGGCATTTCGCGGCCATCCTTTGGATATGTGGCTCGCGCATGCGCTCACGCTGTTGCGCATCCCGCTCGCCGTCGTGTTCTGGCTGACCTACGGAAATTGGCGATGGTCGCTGGTACTCGTCGTGCTCGCGGCGGCGAGCGATGCACTCGATGG
>DASUFX010000222.1:0-7359 GCA_036274355.1 Kofleriaceae bacterium
CAGGTTAGGCCCGGGCATGGCGTCGGAGCCGCTATCGCTGCCACCGCCGCCGTCGCTGCCGGTGTCACTGCCGTCGCCATCGATGTCGCCGATGCCATCATCGGACGCGCCATCCGCGACGGCGTGCTCGTTCGAGCCAAACCCGAAGCGACCGCACCCCGCCACGGCCGCCAGTGCAAGTACAGCCTTGAGCACGGACGCCCAGTATAAGCGACGGCCGCGCCGCGTTGCGGGTTATGGCAGGGGGCGCGATGACGACGAAGGTGCGAGCGGCACCGCAGGCCAACCATCACGCCAAACGACCTGATCGACGAGCAGCTTGCGAGAATCGCCCGGTCCGTTGACGTGACCGGTCTCCCACGCGTGATAGACGAGGTACGCGTCGCCGCCCGGTCCCTCGACGACGCTGTTGTGTCCGGGCCCGACCCAATGGCCGCCCGTCGTGACGATCGGGGCCGCCGCTTTCGTGTACGGCCCGAGCGGCGCGCTCGCCTTCGCGACACCCACCGCGTAGCGGCCGTCGTAGTACGCGTTGCCGCTGTAGAACAGATAAAAGCTGCCGTCGTGCTCCCACACGAACGGGCCTTCGACGAGGTTGCCTTCCCACGCGAGCGTGTTCGTGATCAGCGTCGCAGTCGCGCCAGTCACCGACAACCCGTCGGCGGCGAGCTGGCGCGCGCGGATCGGCGTCGGTGCGTTCTGCGCGTTGCCGTCCTCTTTCCACGCGAGGTACGCGGTGCCGCCGCTGACGAACGCGGTCGCGTCGATCAAGCCCACGGTCGTCGCCGGCACGATCGGCGTCGCGAGCGCGGTGTACGGGCCGAGCGGATCGTCGGCAGACGCAGCGCCGATCGCGAGCTTGCCGTCCGCGCCACGCGCGCTCCAGTACGCGAGCCACTTCGCGCCGACCTTGTGAATCTCCGGCGCCCAGAAGTCGCTCTTCGCCCACGCGGGTCGAACCGCGCTCGGCAAGATGTGACCCTGCGCGGTCCACGTGACGAGATCCGTCGACACGTACAGCGGGAACGCGTTCGCCGCGTTCCCCGACGTGCACGACATGATGTAGCGATCGCCGTCGCGCACGACGCCCGGATCAGCGCAGCCGTGCGCGAGCACCGAGTTCGCGTAGAGCCCGCCGCAGTTCGTCCACCGCTGCGCGATGCCGCAGCTATCCGCGCCGGTGAAGTGCGGCTGCCAGCCGTTCGAGAGCGTCGCCGCCGAGTCGCTGCCCGCTGCGCGACACGCGCCGTCCCAGAATGCACGGCCCGCGACGTTGTCGTACTGCGCGGGATGATTCGCCGGGTGTCCCCACGCATCGCCGTACGTGAAGCGCGTCTCGCATGCGGGCGCGACGCCGCAATCATCGCTGTAGTCGAGCGCGATCGCGCATGCGCCGTTGCCGGTGAAGTAGGGCCGCCAGCCGTTCGATAGCGTCGCGTACGAATTCGGGCCGTCGTCGGTGCACGTGCCGTCCCACGTCACGTTGTCGTCGACAGTGTCGAAATGCGCCGGGTGATTCGCGGGCGCGATCCAGTTCGTCGCGTAGCTGATCGTCGTCGCACACGCAGTGCCGGTGCCGTCCATCGGGCCATCGCCCTTGCCGTCGCCGGGCATGTCCCCGAGATCGGGTGAGGCAGGCTCGCTACACGCAGCGAGCAGGAACAAGATGTACGCGCGCACGCGCGCGCGTTGTTGCAACGCCTGCACCATGCAGCGCGCATCGTCATCTCGCATGCTTGGAGACTCGCCGCAGGACTTTCGTCCTCGCAAGTGCCCACAACGATCAGCGGTATGGCGCTTTCTGCTCGGGGCCGACGACCTCGCGCACGTACTTGCCGTCGATCGGCACCGAGCCGGGATTCTCGGCGTAGAGCTCGGTGTAGCCGCAGCTGCGGCACATCGCCGCCGTGAGCGCGCCTGCCGTCGTCGCCTTCTCGTTGCCGAAGTAGCTCTCGCCGACAAAAATCTTTGCGATGTGGAGTCGGCGGATCTCCGTCGAGACCTCACCCATGTCGGGCACGCTATCGATCAGCAAGATCCGGTTGTGCTGGCACTTCGGGCAGACGTGAGTCTTGCGCATCCACCCACGGTATCACCGTCCAGCGTGGTGACCGCTCCACGCTTCGTAATCGGCGACGCGCTTCGATAGCAGGCCAAGATCCTCGCCGGCGGCGGCGCGCTCCTCGGCAGCAACGACGAGCAGGCCCATCGCGGCTTGCAACAAGCGCCCGCCAGTGAGCGGCAGGTTCTGGCCGCGCAGCGCGTACTCGCGGACCTCGCTGATCCGGAACGCGACCTGACCGACCTGCAGATACTCGCCGCGCAAGAACACGACGTCGTTGCCGACGAGCAGCGCGTGCTCGAGCTCGCGACGCGCGCTCGCTTCGCCTTTGCCTTCGGCTTGTGCGCGCATGCGGCGCTTCGCGTCCTCGTAGACTTCAGGGCGCGTGATCGGTGCGTCGCGCGTGTATGGCGCGAGCTGCTCGGAGATGCCCTTCGCGGCGTCGGGACCGTCGGCGACGTGGAGCGCGACCTCGAGATCGCCGAGCGCGAGGAGCAGGTCGCGGCTGCGCGAGCGGCGGCGCGCTTCGGAAAAGCGTTCGTGGGCGAGGTAGGCGAGGCCGGCGCAGGCGAACACGCCGCCGGGCACGAGCGAGAGCGCGGCGGCGGCGACACCGGCGGTCGCGAGACCGGAGGCGACGAGTGGCGCGGTCGGCGAGCGGCCGATCAGCTCGACGCGATCGAGCAGACGCGCATCGAGGCGAATGATCGGATTGCCGGGCGGCGCGATCACGAGCCACGGCGCGTCGACGCCGATGCCCGAGCGCGGCAAGAGCTTCGCGCGATCGATCGTGGTGGGGGCGGCTGCTGCTTCAGGCATGGTTATCCGAGCTCGACAACGCCGACCTCGGCGAGATGAGCGAATGCGAGCAAGGCTTCTGCTTCGCGGAGGTTGGCGTAGCGAATCAGCGAGAGCAGATCCCAACGGCCATCGATGCGGTTCGCGAGCTCGACCTCGGCTTCGGAGAGGCCGAGCGATGTGGAGGCTGCTTTCACGCGCTTGGGCACACGATGCCGCGAAAGTAGGTTCTTGGCGACCTCTGCGACACGCGCTCGTTCGGCCTGAACGAACGTCTTGCGGACTTCGGAGTCGCTCGGGTCTTGATGAAGCGCTTGCGAGGCCATGGCGAGCGCGCCTGCACGATCGTTGTTGCGCAGGCGACCGCGCGCACCGGCGGCGAGCTCGACCGCCGAGTTCGTGCGCTCGCGCTGGCGGCGATCGATCACGAGCTGACCGGCCTGGACCATCTCGGCCAGCTTCTCGTAGACCGCGAAGCGCTCGCCCGAGAACACGGCGGCGATATCGGCCGCGGTGTGGCGATCGCCGCCGAGCGTCCAGATCTTGGCGACATCGACGAGGTCGTTCTCGGCGCCGTGGGTCGATGGCGGCGCGACGTTCGGCGGCACGTAGAACGTGACGTCATCGGCGCCCAGGATGCTCATGATCGCGGCCATCCGTTCGGCGCGGCGGCGAGCGACCGTCAGGCAGACGTCGATCGGCAGCTGGGCGATCACGCCGGTGGCCGGCTGGGTGCGCGGAACGACGTCGAACTGCCCGTCTGTCCACGTGATCACGTCGGTTACGGTCTCGCGGATTTTCGTGGCGAGAATTTCCACCAGGGCAGCTTCGGTAATCAGCCCAGACATGAGCAGCACTTTGCCTAGCGGCACGCCGGTCTCGGCGCGCGCCTCGAGCGCATCAGCGAGTGCGCGCTCCTGGACGAGCCCGCTCTTGACCAGAATGACTCCGAGTTGCTCGTCGCGGCGATTACTGCTCGCCCACACGATCTGGCCTTCTTCGATAACCAGACTGCGTACGAGACCGCGGCGATCGAATGTGACCGGGGCCGACAGCTTGCGTCGGCCGATCCATTCGAGCACGTCCTCAGCGGACATGGTGCCGAGCGAACCGCGCAGCGACATCCCTTTGAGCATAGCGGAAGTTCCGGTACATTGTCCGTGATGGCCGACGCGCCGAAATCGTCTGCACGAAGCGCACCTCCGCGCGCAGACGTGGTCAAGCCGCGTGGTGTCGTCGTCGATCCGAAGGTCCTACTCGCGGGTGGCGCGGTAGCGGTGATCGGCTTGGCGGTGCTCGCGTTTTTCCTGTGGATGGTGCCGAATGCGGCGGCGCGCGAGGCGCGGGCCGCGTGCAATGGGCTCAAGGCGACAGGGCCGGCAATGTGCGATGGCCAGCCATGTCAGCTGCCCATGGAGATGCCGAACTTCACCGCGTATGACCACACCGGCAAGCCGGTCGACTTCAAGCAGAAGTACCGGGGCAAGGTCGTGCTGCTGAACTTCTGGGCCTCGTGGTGCGGCGTCTGCAAGACCGAGAAGCCGAAGCTCTATCAGATGGCGCAGGAGATGAGCGGCGGCGACTTCGTCGTGGTCGCGCTCGCGTCCGATCGCACCTGGACCGACGTGCTGCTCGCGATTGTCGAGTCACTGGCGCCGCAGACGAAGCTGCCCGACGGCGAGGTCTCGCTCGATCAGGCCAAACAGATCTACGGCAATGCGATGCCGAAGGGCCTGCCGTTCGACGTGCTGCTCGATCCGCCCGAGGGCGACAACAACATCGGTCAGATCGCGGCGTCGTGGGGCATCAAGGCGGTGCCCGAGTCGGCGCTCATCGATCGCAACGGCCAGATTCGCGCGTACTTCGTCAACAAGCGGGACTGGGAGTCGCCGGTGGCGGAGACGTGTCTTCGCTCGGTGATCGACGAGTAATGGCTCGCGTTCTGGTGATCGATGACGAGCCGGATGTCGTGCGGCTGATCGTGAAGGTGCTGTCGGGGCGCGGCCACATCGTGCAGATTGCCCGCGATGGCGCCAGTGCGCTCGCGCGGGTCGCGCACGAGCCGCCCGATGTCATTCTGCTCGACAGCGACCTGCCGAAGATCGACGGTGCCGAGGTGTGTCGCCGGCTCAAGACCGACTCGACGACCGCGGACATCCCGATCGTGATGATGACGTCGGCCTATATCGACATCTACGACGTCGACGCCGAGGGTGGCCCGGATGCGTTCGTCGTGCGGCCGTTCGTGCGCGAGGTGCTCGCGAACGTCGTCGAGCGCGCGCTGTTCAAGCGCTGAGGGCAGGTTGGCGTGTCGCGTGTTCCATTCACGATCCTGACCGGCTGGCTTGGCGCCGGTAAGACAACGGCGCTCAACCGGATGCTCGCCGCACCGCACGGCCGCCGCATCGCGGTGCTCGTCAACGAGCTCGGCCGCATCTCGATCGATACGCAATTGATCGTCGGTCGCGGTGGCGACGTGCTCGAGCTCGCCGGCGGCTGTGTGTGCTGCAAAGTCGATACGAAGAACGATCTGTGGGACGGCATCGGCGACATCGTCGCGCGCTCGGCACCCGATCACGTCGTGCTCGAGACGACCGGCATCGCCGAGCCCGCCGCGATCCTCGACGGCCTCGTCAAGGTGCCCGAAGCAGTGCGCGAGCGCATCATGCCTGCCGGCGTCGTGTGCGTCGTCGATGCCGAGAGCGGCGCGCAGGCCGTGACGACGCGCGAAGAAGCGCGCGAGCAAGCAGCCGCTGCCGATCGCGTGCTGATCGCGAAGCTCGACGTCGCGAGTGCCGATGCGGTACGCGCGACGCACGCGGTGCTCGACGAGGCTGCGCGCGATGCCGAACGCGCCGCATTTCCGATCGACGATGCGGGCGCGCTCGCGATGACCGCGTGGGTCGTCGAGCCGCGCAAGCTGCGTGCGTGGACGACGCGGAAGCACGACCACGATCACGATGAACACGCCGGCCATCACCACGGCAACCAACTCGTCGCCGTGACGTTCGCCGATGATGCGCCGCTCGTCGGTGAGCGCGTGATGGCCGTGATCGAACAGCTCGGCGAGCGACTCGTGCGCGCGAAAGGCTTCGTGCATCTCGCCGGCGAAGAGCGTCGCGGCTTCGTGGAGCGCGCAGGCGTTCGCACGTCACTCGAGCTGCGCGATGCGTGGGGCGGTGATGCGCGGCGCAGCGAGATCGTGTTGATCGGCGATGGTCTCGATGAAGCTGCGTTACGGCGCGCGCTGTGGGCGTGCCGTGCAGCGCGTTAATTGACGCAAATTGACGCAGAGAGACGCGCCGACTCCGAGAGTTTGCCGTCCCGTCACACAGCGAGCATTGCCGATCGGTAAATCGGTGACGAGGTTGTTTCGCGAAGGAGGTCGATATGTCGATCTTGTTCGCAGGGCTGTTGCTCGGTGTATTCGGGATGCTGGTATGGGCCGCGCCGAAGCGAAAGCGCTATCGCCGATCCCGCCGCTGGACGCCGGTTGGCGACGACAGCATCGATGGCGAGGAGAACGATGATGTGGTCTCGACGGTCAGCGATCTCGGCGTGTTCAACTCCGGCGGCGATCGTCACGAGAGCTCGCATCACGTCGGTGGTCACGAAGGCCATCACCACGTCGGTGGTCATGATGTCGGCGGCCACGATTTCGGCGGCCACGGCTATGGCGGCGGCCATGACTTCGGCGGCGGCGATTTCGGCGGCGGCGGTTTCGGCGGCGGCGATTTCGGCGGCGGCCACCACTAGCGCGCACGCTCGACGGCTCGCGCGCATCACTCACCAGGCGCGCGACGCGGCTTAGTCGTCGCTCCAGTCGACGACGTCGTCGACCTGGCGTCCGCGTGCCGGCAGGAACAGGAGCACGACGAAGACCGCTGCTGCTGCTGCGTAGATGATTGCCTCCATCGTGACCTCCTCGTGAGAAACCTGGCCACGTTCGCAGGCGTGCGCAAGGAAAAGTTTGCACAGCTCCGACGATGTCACCCTCGCGCCACATACGAGGCGTCGCTCAGCGTCAACGATCAGCTGTGCTGGCGATATTCCCGAGCGTCAGGGCGCCCACGCGGCGGCCCGCACCTGGGTGAGCGCCGCTTCGCCGGCAACGAGTCCGGCGTCGTCGGCATCATGTACGGCGAGCGCGATGAGATTGCCGCCGGCGGGTACGGCTCCGAACGCGGCGTCGATCGCGATCCAGCGGGTGCCGGTCCAGCTGACCGCCCACCGGTGTCGGATCAACCGGTTGTTATCGATGCGAACGCCGGTGACGACCCGCGTCGGAATCCCGCGGCCAGCGGCGAGCGCGGCGTAGGCGAGTGCGAACGTCGTGCAGTCACCCGCGGTCGCGGTCGCGGCATCGCGGGCCGAAGCCGGCGACGCGGCGAGGTCGGGCGTGATGCGTGAGCGCACGGCGGCGACGAGCGCCCTGATCTCGTTGCTGCGATCGGCGTGGGCCGGACCTGCGGGGAGCTCGCCGGTCAGAGAAGCATCGA